>JAJRYM010000070.1 GCA_024275775.1 Nitrospirota bacterium | reverse complement strand
CAGCTATGGCGGTTCGGCGCTTTTAACGAACTGCGCGATTATAGGGATACTTCTTTCCGTTGGAGTAAGAAGGTATAGGCATGACTGAACACCCCTACGAAAAATGGCTCGACCGCGCGAGAAATCCCTCGCAATACATAGGCGGCGAGGTTAACGCGGTAATAAAGGACGCTTCGGCAATCGATTGCAGGCTGGCGCTCTGCTTTCCCGATCTTTACAAAATAGGGATGTCCAACCTCGGCCTGAAAATTCTTTACTCCGTGGTGAATGCTCGCCCAAACTTTTGGGCGGAACGGTTTTTCGCGCCGGAGCCGGATATGGAAAAGATATTGAGAGACAGCGGGGAGCCGTTAAGAAGCCTTGAATCGCACGATCCCTTATCCGCTTTCGACGTTGTAGGTTTCAGCATAGCAACGGAACTGTGCCATACCGAAATACTCGTAATACTCGACTTGGGCGGGATTCCTCTTTTGCGGAATCAGAGGAAAGAGTCCGACCCTATCGTCATCGGCGGAGGGCCATCGGTTTACAACCCGGAACCGATAGCCGATTTTTTTGATCTTTTCGTTCTCGGCGAGGCGGAAGATATTCTGCCCGAAATATGCCGGATAGTCGGGGATTGCAGAAAAAAATGGGTAGCGCGGAAGGAAATTCTCAGGGAACTCGCGTCGCTGGAAGGCGTGTACGTTCCGTCCTTTTTCGAGGTTAGCTACGACGGCCCGGCGATAAAAGATATAAAACCTCTGCAACCTTCCATGCCAGCGCCGAAAAGGATTTTTATAAGCGATCTCAACGCGAGCCCCTACCCTTTCGACATGGTAATCCCGTACGGCCAGCCTGTGTTCGACAGGCTGTCGGTAGAGGTGGACCGAGGATGCACCGGCGGGTGCAGATTCTGCCAGGCCGGCATCACTTATCGGCCGGTAAGAGAACGGAAACCTTCCGGGGTGTTGAACATTATTCACACCGGCCTTAAGGAAACAGGCTACGACGAAGTTTCGCTGGCATCGCTTTCAAGCGGCGATTACAGCTGTATCGAACCGCTGGTAAAACGGCTGATGGACGAAACGGAGCGAGAACACGTTTCCCTTTCCCTGCCTTCGCTCCGTTCCGGCACCCTCACCGAAGAACTGATAAGCCAGGTTGGCCGGGTTAGAAAAACCGGCTTTACCATTACGGCGGAAGCGGGCAACGAACGGTTGCGGCGGGTAATAAATAAAAATATAAGTGATGATGAAATTATCCAAACCGCTCAAAACGTTCTGGAAGGCGGATGGAGGCACCTGAAACTGTATTTCATGATAGGCCTGCCGACGGAAACCGACGAGGATGTGGAATCAATCGCACGGCTTGTAAACCGGATACGCAATTTGACGGCAGGCGGGAAACGCTTCAGACAGATAAACGTAGGCGTTTCCCAATTCGTACCCAAACCGTTCACCCCTTTTCAGTGGGTGGCGATGGACAGCCCGGAATCCCTTCTTGCAAAAAAGCTGAAACTCGCCGGAGCGTTCAGGAAAATGGGGCCGGTCTCCTTAAAGGGGCACGAGGTTGAGGCGTCGTTCATCGAAGGCATCTTCGCTAGGGGCGACAGGCGTATGGGGAAAGCGATCTTAAAGGCATACATGAAGGGGTGCCGGCTGGATAACTGGAGAGATTATTTTAGATACGATTTATGGCTCGAATCGTTTGAGGAATCAGGCATCGACCCTTCGGCATATGCCAACAGGGAACGCGGGGAGGATGAAACTCTTCCGTGGGATCATATCGACATCGGCGTTTCCAAAAAATTTCTTTTAAAGGAACTGAATTTCAGCAAGCAGGAAATAACCACGGAAGACTGCCGAGGCGGTTCCTGCAACGCATGCGGCCTTAACCCCAAATATAAAAATATCGCTACAGCCCCCGAACTGCCGTCTGCCTGCCCCGTAACGGAAGCAAAGGAAACGGAAAAATCGTGGCGGTACCGCATAGCCTTCAATAAAATCGGGATAGCGAGATACCTTTCGCATCTGGAACTGAAAACCGCTTTCGCCAGAGCTGTAAGACGCGCCGGGTTTCCTGTGGTGTTTTCGCAGGGGATGCACCCCCACCCCAAGTTTTCATTCGGCCCGGCGGTATCGGTGGGAATCGGGAGCCTGTGCGAGTTTATAGACGTGGAGCTGGAAACAGAGCACGATGAAAAGGAATTTTGCGATGCCCTGAACAGACGGCTCGAAAACGGGCTGGAAGTTACCGGCGCCGCGCTCATGACGCCGCCTTACAAATCGATTCAGGCGGCAACCGCGGAGACCGTTTACGAGCTCTTCTATGAGAAGCCTTCAACGGAGTTCCCCATCGAGGCCGTGAAAGCGTTTCTGGACGGCTTGGAAGGAATCGATACCGGTTATGAGACGAAAGAGAGCGGAACATGCCTTCGGATAACAACCGTCAATCCGGGTATCCTTTCAAAAATCAGAAAAGAGTTTCCGGATTTCATGCTCGGCGGCGGCATAAGGCTCGTAAAAACTAACGTAATAATGGGCGTGCCGGCTCTTACTCTTTAAAGTTGCGCCACCCTTAATTGGCTTAAAGACCGGGTGCTCTCTAAAGCCTGTTTGAGAATAATCATGAACGGTTGTAAAATAACACCATACAACAAGGGGAAAATGATGTCATCCGGGCAACAGTTCTTAAAACAAATTTCACTGTCTGGTGAGGGCTTTAAATGAAAGATGCCAAGAAGCTGTTAGACGACTACAAGATAACCCAAAAGGATATCGAGAACATCCAAAGCCTTGCCTCATTCATGTCCGCAAAAACCGAAGATCTGGCGGATTACCATTATTCGAAAATTTTCGATAATAAAGCGGCGGCCCTCTTTGTTAGAAACGAAGAAGTGCTGGAACGCGCCCGCAAAGCTTTTGTCGACTGGTTTGCGGAGCTTCTGGCCGGCAATTACAACCCAATCTATTTCATGAAGCTTAACCGGATAGGGAAGGTTCATGTGAAGATAGGCTTGCCGTGCGAGTACGTTAACATCCACATGTCGCTTATCAGGGACTTTGTGGTTGAGCAGATTTTAAAAGAGTTTGAAGGCAGTCCGGGTAAGGCGGCGCCTTTAATATCCTCGCTCAATAAAGCGCTGGATATGAATCTTGATATCATGACGCGCTCCTACCGGGCGGCGGAGATGCACCAGCATTTTCTTTCAAGCAGAATAGATAACTGGATTATCTCCAGCACGAAGCGGCTTGTGACGGGATTTAATATAATTCTCATGATCGGTCTGCTGGTTATCGGAGTAGCCACCGTATTCCTGGCTGTGAATGGTTTGGCTCATCTGCTGACCGGCGAATTGGAACGCGGAGTTCTAACGGCTCTTGGCTCGGTTCTCATCCTGTGGGTGATAATTGAACTGCTGGATACGCAAATACGTCATATGCGGGGGCAACTGTTTGCCATCAAGGTATTCGTAAGCGTGGCGCTGGTGGCGGAACTTCGGCGGGTGCTCATTACTTCCATAGAACATGCCTCATGGCAGGAGGAAGGAATGCTGGCCGTTTCCGTTCTTATCCTCGGCATTGTGTTCTGGATGATATCGGCGGCGGACAGAAATAGTTAAGTTCGCGGCGGATATGTTACGCGAAAAAGCGACGCCGCGGGCAGTTCAAATGAAACGACCCGCCTGAATCGCGCGCCAATCAGCTGAATCGCGTAAAATCAAAAAGGCGCCGCCGCAAAAGTTTTTATCGCCTCCCGTGGCGCTGGTATTTGCGAACGGCGTTTATATGCTCATTGTACGTGCGCGAAAAATAATGCGCGCCTCCGGCTTTCGTGGCCACGAAGTAAAGAAAATCTTCATCGGCCGGATCGTATGCGGCTTCTATCGCTTGCAGGCCGGGGTTGGATATGGGGCCGGGAGGAAGCCCGCCGTACACATAGGTATTGTAGGGCGAATCGTAGCTTAGATCCTTTTTCCTGATGTTGCCGTTGAAGTTAGGCAGTGCGTATATTACCGTCGGGTCGGCCTGCAGTTTCATGCCTTTTTTCAGCCTGTTGTTATATACCGCCGCTATCAGCCGGTATTCAAGACGGCTGGCCGTTTCTTTTTCTATAATAGAAGCGAGGGTTATAATCTGCTCGAAAGAAAGCGGAGAACCGCTCTGGTATTTTAGTTTCAGCGGCTCGACTTTTTTGAAAAATGTGGAAATCATCTGCCTTACGATTTCCCGCCCTGATACGCTCCTATTGAAACGGTAGGTATCGGGAAAAAGATAGCCTTCGGCGTTACTGTTTTTTATGCCGAACGATTTCAGCATTTCGGGGTCCGAAGCCGCCGAGATAATCGAAGCCTTACTACCGAATCCGTTCTTCTCTATCAGCCGGGCGGTTTCCACAAGAGAAAGCCCTTCCGGAATCGTAACGGGATAAAGTTTCACGCGGCCTTGCAGGATTTCCTCCAGAATCGCGGGGGTGGTTTTGGACTTGTCGAGCTCATATTCGCCCGCCCGCAGTTTTTCAGCCTTGCCCGTCAGCTTGGCATAGAGCGCAAACCCTTTTCCCGAACGGATAATCCCCTCTTTCTCAAGCAAAATGCCGATACTCTCGGTGTTCATTCCGGGCGCTATTGAAACAAGCCGCGTGTCCGGCATGGAAGATACCGGCGAAAAGAGATTTTTAAAAACGGCCGCAGGCACAAGGAAAAACAGCAAAACCGCCAGCAGGGCAAACGGCGCGGCGTATTTGCTGTTCAAGAAAAACTCTTTCATACGTGGAAAAACATTTCTGATTTTAATCAATAAATAATACCTTCGAAAACTGTTATTATCGAACGATATTCGGAATTTACAAAGGAGGAAAAAAATGAGCTGGATGACGGGAGCCGGGCTTGGCTTTCTGCTTGGAGGCCCTCTTGGAGCGGTCGTCGGCGGAGCTATGCAACATGTTCTTACCAAAGACGCGCGGCGCTCTTTTTCCGGTTCCGGGCCGGCCAATCAGGAAGGGCTGTTCGTCACCCACCTCGTTGCGATAATGACGAAAATCGCCATGGCCGACGGCCGCATTTCGCCTAATGAAATTAAAACGATACATGATTTTTTCGAGCGGGAACTCGGCTACTCCGGCTTTGAACTCCGGTTCATCGACGGACTCATCAACCAGACCCGCAAAGTTAACCCGGATATGGCCGAAATAGCCGCGAACTTCCGCGCCACGAACCCGCGCGAGCGTTCCCTTTTGCTTCTGGATATCTGTTGCCGGATAGCGGCGGCCGACGGAGCCATTTGCGATCAGGAACAGCGCGCCTTAAACGGACTGGCGGAAACGCTTGGAATAAGCGAGGAAGAACTCCGGCGGATACAAAATAAATACCGCGGCTTTACCGGAGGGCGGCAAGCCGCCGGAAAACGGGTGCCGATGCCTGAAACAGGAAATGATTACGCCGTGCTGGGAATCACCTCTTCCGCTTCAAACGACGAGATTAAAAAAGCATATCGCCAGATGGCCTCCCAATACCATCCTGATAAGGTTTCCCACCTCGGCAAAGAACTTATCGAGTTCGCAAGCAACAAATTCACCGAAATAAACTCCGCGTACGATAAGCTGAAGAAAGCTCGCGGTTTTTAGTAACCACTCTTTTATCCCTTTCAGTGTCGCTTCTTATTAGACAGCCCTGAGCATTTGACATAAAATAGCATAAAATTATTTGAAATTTTTTGCTTGACAAATATTCTAACTTGCATTAACTTCCATCCCAAGGAGCGAGCTATGACTAAAGCGGTTTTCCGGCATCTTGTGATGACAAACCCGATTTCTGTCTAATTATTTGATTTAAAAGGTTTTTTAATGTACAGGTATAAAAAAACAGATCTTTGCTTCCTTTTAATCATTGTAAGCCTGTTTTTCCTGCAAGACCGGGCTGAAGCGATACCGGCTTTTTCAAAAAAATATTCCGCGCCCTGTTCCCTCTGCCACTCCTCCTGGCCGCGGCTGAACAGAGTCGGCTTCCAGTTCAAGGTAAACGGCTTCCAGCTTCCCGGCGGACGCGACGGCTCAACCGCCGGCAAAAGCTCCCCTCTCTGGAATCTTTTTCTGGATAGCGGCGACGCCAATCCGCCGATTTCGTTCCGACTGCAGGGCGGGGCGAGACTTATACAGCCGAAGAGCGATTTTGGAGGCGAGCAGTCCAACAACGCCTACTGTTGCACGGAAGCCACAACTTTCGGCATTTACGCCGGCGGAACTATAAGGGAAGACGTAGGATACTTTGTTTCAGCTCCGCTTGTTACCGAAAATGGCGGAAGCAGGCTTGAGCAAGGGTACGTACGGATAGTCAATATCTTCGGCAACGGAATGATAGGGCTGGACCTCGGCACTTTCAACACTTCAGATTTCGACCTTGTGCCGCCGAACAGGGAATGGTTCGGCAATCCCAACCCCGCCTACTTCGGCAACAATAGTTTTCGGGGAAGAGCGCAGGGGATGCCGGCCGGTTTTTCCGACACCGGTTTCAGAATTTACGGCAACCCGGCTTACGGTATTTTCTCATACGAGGTTGCTTACGTTACCGGCGGGAGAAGCACAAATACGCGATTCCGGGGAAAAGGAAGAGCGCTTACCGCAATGGGGAGAGTGGAAACGGAGCACTGGGGCCTCTCGGTGCGGTACTGGGATAACCAAAGCTCGTCGTTGACCTTTCAAAAAGTCGGAAGCGATGTGATATACGGTTTCGACGGGGAAAACGGCGCAACGGCCTCGGCGGCCGATACATTCACACCCTTTCCTAACGAAGACGATGAGCGGACTACGGACATAGCAGTAAACCTGAAGTATGAATCCGCGAGGTGGCAGATTGAATATGTATTCGACAACAACAGGTTTGATTTCGCCGGCAGGACGAATGCGGCAGGCAACAGATATACGCGGGACGTGGCATCCCGCAACGGAATGAGCCTTGACGTCATTTACCGTCTGAACGCGAAAATGGCGTTTGGCGCGAGATGGGGCTATTCCAACACCGATTCGTTCTCCGAAACATTGAACGGCGTTTCAAACACTATCCCTGAAGTTAAGGTAAACAAGCTTGACGTGCAGTTCGAATTTTCACCGGTGGAAAACGCAAGGATTGCGCTACTGATTGCCATTGACGCATCCGAATCGGACGCGAGGAAAAGGGTTTCGGACACTAACAGTATTACCGGTTTTGACACGCAGAATAAATTTGTACTCCTTTGGGATTGGGCTATCTAACTCCTCCTCCTACCTATACCCAATTCCATATAGGGCCCTGGAGATGACGCACCTCCAGGGCCCTTCCTTTTTTAGAGCGTTTTCATACGATATAAAAAAATTGCCACTCAGCCACAAAATAATAAAAACGGTCGGCTACCTGATAAAATATTCAGAAGAACAAAACCATTAACGTAATCGGCCGGGAGGAATTTTCATGCGGAAGATAAAGAAATTATTTTGCGGGATTTTCTTTCCGATGTTCTGCGCGGCTTTTATCTTCTCCGTTCCGCCGATCACGGGCGCAGGCATCGCCTCGGCTTTCGAAAAACCGAGGCTTTCAACAAGGGAATACGAGGATATGCTGGCCGCCGATAAAAACATGGCGACCGCCAACAGGCTGGGAGGCCTGCTCACAGACCTTATGCGCGAGCAGAAGCGGGTGTTCTTCAAGCTGAACGGAGCGGCGAAAAACCGGGTGATTATGGAAACGGAAGCCCTTTTAAGCGAGGCCAATCTGTACAGCAGTCAGAATGATTTCAACGAAGCTTTCAGGCTTCTCGAACAGGCGTACAGAAAGCTCCTCGCTTCGCTGGATCAACTGAATAAGCAGGATAAAGCTTCGAAATAAGCCGCCCGGCTTCGCCAAGGCTCCCCTCTTCGCCCTACGAGCTTCGCCGTGGCAAGTCGCCGGAACAAGCCAAGGGAAAGATTTCCCACTCCCTGTCATGGCGAGACCCCACCCTTGGTGGGGTTGTGGCCATCTCTCTTCTCTTGAGATCGCCACTGAATCAGGCGCTGTTTTTCTGTCCGACAGTCGGGAAGCTCAGCACGACCATCGTGCCCGGTTGCGACCCGCCGGAACATATCTCCATCCGGCCGTGGTGATGATCCATAATCAGCCTCGTTAGCGTCAGGCCCAGCCCCAGTCCGCCGCCCTCGTAAATGTATCGGCCGGTGGAATGATGAAGCGTATTCTCAAGCGACGAGTAGGCGTCGAGCGCCGCTTTCTTTTTAGCTTCCGGCACTCCCGGCCCTTCGTCGGCAATCAGAATCACCGCCTTCTTCTCCTCCGCCCTTGCGGTAACCGTTACTTATTTCCCGTCGGGAGTGTACTTCACGGCGTTGGAAAGAATCTCCTCAATAGCCCGCGATATCATCCTCCGATTGCCATAAACAGAAGTGCGGACGGGGAAGCGCGATAAATCAAGCTCTATCTCCACGTATCTTTTTTCTTTCTTCATAAGGGCGCGGGTTTTGTGAACCGCCGATTCGATATGTGAAAAAATGTAATTTTCTTCCATCATGTCCGAGGTTATCGGTTCGGAAAGTTTTGCCAGCAAAAGAGCGCCGGTGATTATATGGTTAAAATCATGTTCCGTATCCTCAAGAGCCTTTAAGGCATCGTCCAACCGCTCTCTGTCGAATTCCCCCTGTGTCAGCAGTTTTAAGCGCTCGATGCCGAGCTGAAGTTTTACCTGCGGCGTTTTGAGTTCATGCGAGGTTATCGTCGTAAAATGTTTGCGGGATCTTTCCAGCATGGCGGTTTCCGTTACGTCATGCTTTACGGCGACGTAGTTTATGATTTCCCCTTTATCGTTAAAGACAGGCGATATCGTAGCCTCTTCATCGAAAAGAGAGCCGTCCTTTTTTCTGTTTATGAAGCGGCCTTTCCAGACCTTGCCCGCTGTGATAACGGCCCACAGGTTTTTATAGAACGGTTCATCCTGCTTGCCGCTTTTCAGCATCCGAGGATTCTTTCCTATCGCCTCTTCGCGGGAATAGCCGGTAATTTCCTCAAACTCCGGGTTAACGTATATGATGTTGCCGTCCGTATCCGTTATCACAATCGCTTCGCTGGCCTGTTCGATGCCGACGGCAAGCCGCTTCCGCTCCGCTTCGACCTTTTTGCGCTCGGTGATATCGCGCTTTACGGCGACGTAGTTTATTATTTTTCCTTTATCGTCGAAGACGGGCGATATCGTAGCCTCTTCATCGAAAAGAGAGTCGTCCTTTTTCTTGTTTATAAAGTACCCATGCCAGACCTTGCCGGCGGTGATGGTATCCCATAGCTCTTTATAAAATGCTTCGTCGTGTTTTCCGCTTTTCAGAATGCGCGGGTTTATGCCAATCGCCTCTTCGCGGGAGTAGCCGGTAGTTTGCTCGAACTGCGGGTTGGCGTAAACGATGTTGCCATCCGTATTCGTCATCACGATTGTTTCTCCGGCCTGCTCGATACCTACGGCAAGCCTCGCCACGGCTTCCTCCGTCCTTTTACGCTCGGTAACATCACGAGACATGAGAAGAAATCCGGTCAATTCGCCGCTCTCATCCCAAATACCGGATACGCGCGATTCGATATACTGAATACCATCCTCTACTTCTTTTTCAACGGTATAACAGTATTCGCCTGTTTCGCGAACGATTTTGATTGCCCTTTCAAATCTTTCGGGCTCGACCTTTTCTTTCGTATGTATTTCCTGCACTGTTTTACCGATAGCCTCTTGAGAAGTGTATCCGAACAGTTTTTCAGCCATGGGATTATAATATGTAATATGAAAATCAAGATCTGTGGCGGCAATCGCCATATCGACCGAAGAGCGAAGCACGTTATCTATAAAAGAGACTCTTTTCTGAATCTCGCGGGCGGCCTTCTTTAACTCGGTGATATCGCGGCAGACAGACCTGCTGTAAAGCAGTGTCCCATTTTCATCGTAAACGCCGGTCACGTTCAGAAGAACATACATTGTTCTGCCGGCTTTTGTTTTCATCTGAAGTTCGGCGTTGTGAATCTCTCCGGTTTTCTGAAACAGAGGAAACCATTTTGTCTTAGCCTCCTCAAGACAATCCGGATGATATAAGTCAAAACAGTGGTGGCCGATGATCTTATCTCTGGGAAAGCCGGTTAATTTTACCATCGTCTCGTTGCAGTTCAGTACACGCCCTGTTTCGGCATCCACACTAAAAAACATATCGGGCGCGTTTTCATATAGATCGCGGTATTTAGCTTCCGCTGTTGCAAGCCGTTCTTCAGCGCGTATTTTGTCAAGCCTCGTGAGGAATTCCTCCAGTTCCCGTGCGATGGCCGGGCCAAGCTGGGAAAGCCTGTTTTTCGGGATGAAATCGCGCGCCCCTTCACGCATAGCCTCGCCCGCCAGTTCAACCGTTATCGCGCCGGAAAGAATTATGAAAGGGATATCCCGGCCGGTTTCTTTAAGCAGGCGGAGCGCGTCGGGCGCGCTGAAGCGAGGCATCTCAT
>JAJRYM010000069.1 GCA_024275775.1 Nitrospirota bacterium | reverse complement strand
TGCGTAAACTTTCATCAATCTGCAGGAAAACCGCTTCGTTAAAGGCTCAATCGGGCGTCCTTTAAGTTTTATCCACAACTTATCCACAATAGATGTGGATTATTTTGGAGCCCTGTTTTCAACCCGCCATAGCGACTCTGTGTTCAGCCGTAAACCGCTTTATTCCTCTTGCTATTCCTTCCGCCAGCGTCTGAAGAAAACGCCCGCTTTTCAGCCGTTTCTCCTCGCTTCGATTGGAGATAAAAGAGGTCTCCACAAGCACTGAAGGCATTCTTGCGCCGCGAAGCACGTAAAACATCGCGCTCTTAACGCCGTTATCCTTCGTACCGTATTTCTTCCGCAGACCGGACACGACGGAATTCTGAACGCTCCTTGCCATGAGGCTGGACTGGTTTATTCTTTCCGTATTTTTCATATCCAGAAAGATGAAGTTTATATCGTCCATGTTCTCGTTGCCGTCGCTCAGCTTTATCATGTTTTCTCTTGCCGCCGTCAGCATGGCCGACCGGCTTCTGGCGGGGCTCAGGAAATATGTTTCCACGCCTCGTGCAGAGCGATGCGTGTTCGAGTTAACGTGGATGGAAACGAAAAGATCGGCTTTCACCGAGTTGGCTATCGCCGTTCTCTGTTCCAGCGGAATGAAGATATCCCTGCTTCTGGTCATTATCACCCGGCACCCGCATTGGGCCTTTAAAATCTTCCTGAGCCGCAGGCCGATATCCAGCACTACGTTTTTTTCTCTCAGGCCGCTTCTGCCGACCGCTCCGGGGTCTTTCCCGCCGTGACCGGGGTCTATAACAATCGTCTTTATACCGTAAGCGTAGGGACGGGCTTTGGCGACTTTCACAGGCGAGGATTTTTTCGCTTTTTTAACGGTTCTTACCGGCGCTTTTCCCTTCCCCGGCGAGACGGCCGCCAACAGCCCTGCCGCAACAAGCCCTGAATCCGGCCTCAACGGTTTTACTACTTTGGCGATGCCGACTTTTTTGACGGCGGGATGCTTTTTAAGCCGGGCTTTCCCGGTTCCGGCCGCCCTGCGCGCCGAAGTTTTTCTCAAAAACGCGGTTTTGGAGGCAAACAGCTCTCCGCCGGGAATGCTCTTTTCAACCGCCTCCGCCTTTTTAACCGTTACGCCGGACGCTTCAGCTTTAATGGAGCTTTCAATGGTCTTTTTGGTTGGCGCGGTCAAACTTTTCACTATTACCGGCGCGGCTTTTTCAGGTTTCGCCTTAGTTGAAATCGCGTCCTCTTCGAACAGATCCACCACTATCCTCGCCGGATTCTGCAGTTCCGTTGAGCTGATGGTGTGCGCCTGCTTTAAAGCAATGGTTACCGTTACAAGAGACGCGGAAGAGTCCGCTGTCTTAATAGAGTCAATCAGCCCATTGTTTTCGGTTATTTCCCTAACCGGCTCCTTTCCCTGCACCGCTCCGAGCAGTTCTATGGAAATCCTGTTTTTGGCGGGATTGCGCAGGATTTTGTAATAGGCCATGGATGAAAGGTCGAACACCACTCTCGCGTAGTGTGCGCTGTTCCAGAAACGGACTCCCCGCAGAATCGGCAGGTCGGCGGCTTTCTTTGAGGCGGATGCGGGCTTTGTTTTAAGCTTTCGGATTCCGGCTTTAGCCTTTTCGGTCATGTCTCCTTCCGGGAACCACCGCAAGAGGGCGGTATATGCCTGAACAGCCTGATCATGGCGTCCATCCATCCTGTAAATCTCTCCGCTTAGATAAAGAGCGTCATCGGCGAGATGGCTGTAAGAATGGCTTTTCACCAGAAGGCGAAAAATTTTTATCGCGTTCGCCCTGTCGGCTTTTTCATGGAACCTGCCGTACAGCTCCTTGTATATTTTCCCCGTCATGTAAACCGCATCGGCCGATTTGGCGCCGTCGGGATAGGCAGAGTAGACTTCCCGGAAAAGAGCTATCGATCTTTTCCATTCGTCGCGGGAAGGTTTGCGGGAATAGCCCGCAAGTTTGTGATAATAATCGGCCGCGTTCCGATAAAGAGACGCCGACCGGTCAGCCATAGAAAACGCAGGATTCTGAAGCAAAACAGACAGCGCTACGCACAGAAAAAAAGATCGTTTCATTTGAAATGAAATTATATGGCAGTTTTAAAAGTTCCCATAGCCCGGAAACCGGACGGGCGGAGCGGCGCCGGAAAAAAGAGTGATAAACTTTAGGCGCGATATTCCGATATCACGGAAACATAACGGGGAAAATGAAAACGAAATACGGAAAACAAAAAGGCGCCGAAGCCGATTTTTAGAAAATGGCCGAAATAAAAATCATCACTTCGCTGGCGGAAATGAGGCGAACCGTCGCCTCCATCACCGCTAAACGCCGCTCATCCGGCCTGGTGCCTACGCTCGGAGCGTTGCACACCGGGCACGCATCTCTAATAAAAAAAGCCCGGCGGGAAAACGATATCGTAATCGTTTCGGCATTCGTAAACAGGCTACAGTTCAGGAAAAAACAGTTTCTGGAATATCCCAGAACGCCGGAGCATGACGCGGAAATCGCCGCAAAAGCCGGCGCCGATATACTTTTCACCCCGCGCGAAGAGGAAATCTATCCCAAAGGTTTTTCATCTTCTGTCATTTTGCCCGAACTGTTCCGCACCCTGCGGCATCAGAAACTTGAATGGCACTACCGGGGCGTTCTTACAATAGTCCTCAAACTTTTCAACCTCGTACAGACCGACCGCGCCTATTTCGGCATGAAAGACCCGCATCAACTCGCCCTGATTGAAAGGATGGTGGAAGATTTCAACATCCTCGTAAAAATCCGGCGATGCCCCACAATAAGAGAAAAGGACGGGCTGGCGCGCTCTTCGCGCAACCTGCTTCTAACTACGGAGGAAAGAAAAACCGCGCCGGTTATATATCGGTCGCTTCTCTCCGCAAGGGAGATAATCGA
>JAJRYM010000068.1 GCA_024275775.1 Nitrospirota bacterium | reverse complement strand
CGTAAAAATCCGGCGATGCCCCACAATAAGAGAAAAGGACGGGCTGGCGCGCTCTTCGCGCAACCTGCTTCTAACTACGGAGGAAAGAAAAACCGCGCCGGTTATATATCGGTCGCTTCTCTCCGCAAGGGAGATAATCGAAGCAAAAGGAACCGGTTCGGTTAAGCGAGCCGTTGCCGGCATAAAAAAAGCTTTCAGCCGAGGCGGTCTGTGCCGGCTTGAGCATGTTGAAATAGTGGACGCGGCAACCCTCTTGCCTGCTTCGGGCGGAACGAAGGAAATGCTACTGTTCGTTGCGGCCCGGATAGGGAACCAGAGGCTTACCGACAGCATTCGCTTCCGACTTCCGCGCAGTTGAAAACCGTTTTTTATTACGTCAGCGGGCACGGTTTCGGCCATGCCGTCCGGTCAGCCCTTGTTATCAGGGCGCTTTACGAGCGCGGAATCCGAACGGAGATTTTCACATCGGCCCCCCGCTTCATCTTCGAATGCAATCTGAAGGGGGTCGATTTCGGATACCATCACCAGATATTCGATATCGGCGTGGTTCAGTCCGATTACCGCACAAACGATCTGCCCGCGACGCTGGAAGCATGGCATAAACTTCTCGACAGTGAAAAGGGGTGGCTGAAAGAAAACCTCGCCCTGTGCGAACGGCTAAAGCCCTCGGCGATAGTTAGCGATACCGCACCGATGCCGTTGCGGCTGGCGGAAGCGGCGGCACTGCCGTCGATACTTGTCGCCACTTTCACATGGGAACAGATACTGCGCTTTTACGAAGGCGACTCCCCGGCCTTCGCCGAACTGGCCGACCGGCTGGCCGAATATTACAGACTGCCGGAGCTTATGATATATACCCCTCTTTCGTTCGGCCTGCCCGAGGCCGTTCGTAGTGTAAAGGTTCCGCTGATAGGGAAAAAATCCGGCCGTTCACGCGAAGAAATCCGCCGCAAACTCGGGCTGGATAAGCGGGAGGCGTTCCTCGCCTCTTTCGGAGGAATCGGCGTAAACGATATTGGCAAACTCGGCCTTGAAAAAGAGACCGACTATCTTTTTCTTTTTCTCGGCCGCCGGGCTCAAAAGAACGGCAACCTAATTACGTTCGACAATAGAGAGGTAGACCATGCCGACCTCGTAAAGGTAAGCCGGGCGGTTATAACCAAACCGGGGTACGGGATAGCGGGCGAAACCATACTCAACCGCACGCCGATGATATACAGCTCGCGCGGGAAATTTGCCGAATACGAGCCGCTTGTGCGGGAACTTAAGCGGTATATCCCGATGCGTTACATTCCGCCGGAAGAGCTTTTCGGCGGTGGACTGCGCCCATACCTTGAGACTGAACTGCGATTCTCCCGAAATCATTTAACCGACCCCGGCGATGGAGAGCAAAAAGCCGCCGACCTGATTCTCAGGAAAATTAATACTTAGAAGTCGAATCCAGACTGTATAATTTATGCGACAGGCTGAGGGAAATTTTTCAGGTTATTATTTGCGGGGTGATTCTAAAATAATGTTGGTTTGGCGCGCACAATGTTTTTTAACCCCCGACCCCCGTTTACAGAAAGGGCGGCACGTTGAGTAAGCTGTCATATCTGGGGTTCAAGATAGCCGTTGTCGGAATGCTTCTGTTGGCGGTCACTCTGGCGATACAGGCAAATGATTCCTATAGGAATGCAAAAGAGGTTCGGGTAGAGCAGAGCCGGCAACGGCTTGGGATGCTGGCCGACTCCATGATTACCTCTATACGGGACATGATGATAACCGGCAACGCCATGATAGTTCCCGACTGGGCCAAGGGAATCAAAAAAACCCGCGGGGTATCGATTGTCCAGGTTCTTCGGAAAAACGGCAGAGAAGCTTTCTCGGATAACTCGACAATAAAAAAAGTTAACAGTTTTCTGGATGATAAAAGATTCCCCACGAGGCCGCCGGCTTATTTTGAAAAATCTGACGATTTCGAGGGCTTTAACCTCTATCCGGTTGACATGGAAAAGCTTGCCAAAGCCGTTGCGGCCGGGAAACGCCGGTTTTCTTTCGATATCGCAAACGGAGAGAGACAGCTTACGCTCCTTGCTCCCGTCATTCATGAAGACGCCTGCAACGCCTGCCACGGATATGACGATGGAAAAGTTCTGGCCGCGTTGCGAATTTCCATGCCGACCGCCAGAATGGACACGGAAATTAAATCCGCGCTAACCGACGAGGTTTTATTCACTTTCGGCACGGGCATTGGGATAGCTCTTATTTTCGCCTTTTACGCCGTGCATCTGCTGAGAAAGATAGGAAAAGGCGAAGAACAGATGAGGATCAGCTCACAGGTGTACGAAAGCAGTATGGAAGGAATAATGGTAACCGATGCCAACGCTAATATCGTTTCGGTTAACCCGGCTTTCACGAGCATTACCGGCCATAACGCCGAGGAAGTTATCGGGAAAAATCCACGCATCCTCAAATCCGGCAAACACGACGCGGACTTTTATAAAGAAATGTGGAACAGACTGCAGTCGGAAGGCCGGTGGTCGGGCGAAATCTGGAATAAACGGAAAAACGGCGAGCTGTACGCTCAGCAGGTTTCCATATCCGCCGTAAAGGATGATAAGGGAAAGGTTTGCGAGTATGTCGCGGTGACGTTCGATGTTACGGAGAAGAAAA
This sequence comes from Nitrospirota bacterium, assembly GCA_024275775.1. Lineage (GTDB taxonomy): Bacteria > Nitrospinota_A > UBA7883 > JACRGQ01 > JACRGQ01 > JAJRYM01. Next base: position 3,244 of record JAJRYM010000068.1, on the reverse strand, counting down.
AACACGAAGAAATAATCAAGTTCATGGCCTTCCATGACAACCTAACCAGCCTGCCGAACAGAAACACTTTTACCAATCTTCTGGGAACAGAGCTGGCCAACGCGAAAAGATACAGTCACAAAACCGCCGTCATGTTTCTCGACCTTGACGGCTTCAAGCAGGTGAACGACACCTGCGGGCACGGCGTGGGCGACGATCTGCTTAAAGAGGTGTCCAAAATGCTGAAAGCTGCCGTGCGTGAAAGCGATACGGTGGCCCGCGTGGGCGGAGACGAATTTACGATTCTTCTTCCGCGAATAAACAGCGACGATGACGCCCGCAAAGTTGCTGACAAAATTATCTCGCTTTTCAGGAACCCGATTGGAATCGAGGTGTACAAACTTAGCATCGGCACAAGCATCGGAGTGGCCGTTTTCCCGGATGATGGAGAAGACGCCGCAACCCTCATAAAAAAGGCGGACGAAGCGATGTATCGCGCCAAGCAGGGCGGGAAGAACCGGGTTGAAATGCCAAAGAGAGACAGCGCCGAGACCTAGAACATGTGGTGCGGCCGAAAGCATCACGGTAAAAAAGGAGAAATTGTGTAGAATGAGACCACACATTACGAGGATGCATGGCTAAACGATTCTTTTCAGTTTTTGTCTTCCTGGCGCTTGTGACGGGCGGGCTCATAAGCTCGTTTTATAATTCCGACGTTAAACAGGCACAGCTTCTGGTGAAGGTAAAGGAACAGCACATCCCGACTCTTCAGACTAATGTAATCGGTTCCGTTTTCCGAAATGTGGTTGCCGACCTGATGTTTCTGGTCGACCATCATGAGTTCCTGTTCCTTCTGGACGGCCATAAGGGAGACGTAAAAAAGTATCTTGGGCACGACTTTCTTTCATTTCTCCTGAAGGAAGGGCGTTACGACCAGATTCGATATCTGGATGATAGAGGGATGGAGATAGTCCGCTATAACTACAATCACGGGAAACCGTTAGCCGTGCCTGAAAGTAAGCTTCAGAACAAGGCCGACCGCTATTATTTCAGGGATACGATGGCCTTGAAACAGGGGGGAATTTTTATTTCACCGATGGATCTGAATAAAGAGCATGGAGATATTGAACAGCCGCTAAAACCGATGATACGGTTCGCCACGCCGGTATTCGATTCCAAAGGCAAAAAAAAGGGAATAGTGATTCTCAATTATTTCGGATCGATACTTCTAAAAAACCTGCGTAAAGAGGCTAAAGGCGCGCAGGGGGAGGTTGCCCTGCTTAATTCCGAAGGCTACTGGCTGATGGGGCCCAACCCGGAAAAGGAATGGGGGTTCATGTACGAGGGAAAGAAGAACGCCAGCTTTAAAACCGTTTTCCCGAAAGCATGGGAAACTATTTCGACGAATGAATCAGGCCAGTTCACCACTTCAAGCGGACTGTTCACGTTTTCCACCGTTTATCCTTTCAGGGAAATCGGTGACGCTTCGGTAGGCGGCGGTTATTCATGGAAAATCGTTTCCCGAATTTCTCCTGCGGTAATCGAGCAGGTTTCCAACCGGGCGTTGAGCCGGTACGGGAAAATATACGCGATTATACTTCTGGCCCTCGGCTTAATATCATGGCTTTACGCGAAGCAGGAGTTACAAAAAGAGCAGGTTGAAAAACTGTTGCAGTTAATGGCGTACAACGACAGCCTCACGGGACTGCCGAACAGGAATACGTTTCAGTCTGTTTTAAAAGTGGAGATGGCTCACGCTAAAAGATACAAGCGCCGAATAGCCGTAATGTTTCTCGACCTTGACGGCTTCAAAAGCGTAAACGACACTTTCGGCCACGGCATTGGCGACGGACTGCTGAAGTTTGTGGCGCAAAAACTAAGGGCTTCCGTCCGCGAGGGAGATACCGTCGCCCGCATTGGCGGCGACGAATTTACAATTCTTCTTACCCAGTTGCTCAGGGATGAGGATGCACAAAATGTCGCGGGCAAGATTATCTCTCTTTTCGATGAACCTGTTGAAATCGACAGGAAGATGCTGAAGATTGGAACAAGTATCGGGATAGCCGTTTATCCTCAGGACGGAGACGACCCGGAAACTCTTGTAAAACATGCCGACGAGGCTATGTACCAAGCCAAACATGGCGGAAAGAACCGGTTCGAGATGTACCGTAAAAATAGCGCCGAGGTCTGATACAAACCCAAACTTATTGCTTTTTCGCAAAAGGTAGGAAAAATTTTGCTTTATCGTCCAAACTGCGAAAAAATAGAACTGCAGGAGAAAATCGACAGTTTGACCTCCCGTAACTGCTCAATCTGAAGGAAAAAACATTGCCGGAAGAAATATCGGAAACCGTTATCGACGATGAAATCCTCAAGCTGGGAGAAGAGCTTCATCGCCAAATAAAAGGAAAGGTTCCCCGCCTTTTCAATAAAAATTTCTGGCAGGGACGCCTCATGGAAAAAATGATGGAGGATTCCTCTCTGCGCACAGACCTCCTTCGGTTCATAGACGTTCTGCCCGCCCTTAAACAGCCGAAGCAAATATCAGGACACGTGAGGGAATATTTCCTTAAAGACGGACGTGAGATTCCCGGCATTCTAAGCATTGCCGTAAGGGCGGCCGCTTTCGACGGTATCTCGACTTTAGGCTCGGCCACCATAAGAAAAAGCGTCGCCGGGCTGGCGGGGCGGTTCATCGCGGGGGAGGATATACAGTCTGCGCTTCCGAATCTCGCCGCCCTCCACAAAGAAGGCATGGCCTTTACCGCCGATCTTCTTGGAGAAGCGACCGTAAGCGATGCCGAAGCCGACGTTTACCGGGAACGGTATCTCGCGCTTATAGACGCTCTATCAGCGGAAGTCGAAAACTGGAACGGCGACGAAATGATAGACGGCGATTTTTTCGGCCCGACGCCGCGCGCAAATATATCGCTGAAGATTTCCGCAATGGATCCTCAGCTCGATCCGGTTGATACGCGCGGCTGTATTGACCGCCTGAAGAAATTCGTCCTGCCGGTGTTCCTGCGGGCGAAAGAGAAAAACGTTTTCATAAACGTCGATATGGAGCAATGGGAGCTGAATGGAATAACGTACGGCCTTTTCGAGGAAATCGCCAAACATCCCAATTTGCGCGACTGGCCCCATATCGGAATCGTGGTGCAGGCGTATCTCAAAAAAGGGCGGGATAATATGGAAAAGCTTTTATCGCTCGCCCGCGAACGTGGCACGCCGTTCACCGTCCGCCTTGTTAAAGGGGCCTACTGGG
>JAJRYM010000005.1 GCA_024275775.1 Nitrospirota bacterium | reverse complement strand
TGCGAGTCCCGCCGTGGCGGGACGTGGCAATCTCCAGCCTTCGCAAAAGCTACGGCCTGGCATGCTCTTTTCTTGAGATCACCACAGCCACACACCTACGGCGCATGGCTTCGTGATGACACCGTTTTCCTATTTTCTTTTCAAAAGGAAGAACCCCTCCGTCTCACGGCAAAGACGTGAGACACCTCCCCTTACGGCTAACGCCAAGGGGAGGATAGTAGTCTGTGCATATTTTTTATTTTTGATGGTAATCCCGCCATACCGCATGGAAGAGAGATGGCCACAACCCGGCGCTGATAGCGCCGGATTTCGCCATGACAGGGAAAAGAGCGGAGAGGCTAGACGTGATTGTGCAGGAAATTTCCGATGAAGTTGCCGGCGAGTTTGATAAAATCACGCTGTTCCATCGGCTTGCAGGCGAAATCGTCGGCGCCCAGCGCCAACGCTTTTTTACGCATGGCGGAATTCCCGCAGGCCGATACGACAATAACCGGTATCGATTTCGTTTCCCGGTTTCCTTTAACCTGCTCCAGCAGGTTTAAACCGGCCACCCCTTCAATATTCATGTCGGTAACTATCAGGTGAGGCCTCTGTTTGTCCAGAAGCGCGACGGCGGTTTTATCGTTATCGGCTTCAAGAACGTCCGCGCCCATTTTTTCAAGGCAGTCCCGGAAAAACGCGCGGTTGTTTTTATCGCCGTCCGCTATCAGCGCCAGCGGTTTGACGTACGGAAGTTTGGCGTAGAAAACTGTGCCGTTTCCCGGAATTGATTCAGCGGTCAGATCGCCGCCGTGGGCTTTCATAATATCTCTCGCAAGCGGAAGGCCCAGCCCGGTGCCGATTTCGCCTGCCGTGCCGGGGGTGGATGTTTTTACTTCATAGCTGAAAAGAGTCTCAATCCGTTCGGGAGCGATACCGATTCCAGTATCGACTACGGCGATTGTGGACGGCTCGTTTTCCGCCATATATACGGTTATTTCGCCGCCCTCCTTCGAAAACTTTATGCTGTTTGAAACGAGGTTCTGTATAACCTGCGCCAGCAGGTCTTCATCGGCGAAGATTCTTGTGGAGCCTGGAATACGGTTAAGCAGTTTTATATTTTTCTTTTCCGCCATGCCCGCGAGGTTGCCGGTTATTGTTACGACAAGCGGATAAAGATCTATGAACTGCCGCTTGGGCTCCACGTTTCCCAGCCGCATTCGGCTGATGTTAAGCAGGCTTTGAATCAGGGCCATCATGTATTCGCCCGATTTAAGAGACGACTTTACGATTCGTTTGCCGATGTCCGATAACGCGTCGGATTCATCCTCATTGAGGACTTTTAGCAGGCCGAGAAGGCTTCCCAGCGGGCCTTTAAGATCGTGGGATACGAGAGATATGAATTTGTCCTTTATCCTGTTGGCTTCTTCGGCTTTATCCCTCGCTTTTCGCAACTCCTCCTTGGCGCGTTTTAAATCGGTAATCTCCAAAATCACGCCGATAAGCCCGCCGACGGAGCCGTCCGGATTATTGAACACCGCCTTGTTGAATATTACGTGATGCTTCGTACCGTCGGCATGAAGAACCGAGCTTCCGTATCTTTGCGTGCCGCCTTTTTCCAAAAGTTCATCGTCCATGCGGCGGTAGGTATCGCCCAGTTTCTTCGGGCCCATATCGTAAACCGTCTTGCCTATGATATCTGCCTTGGGTCTGCCCAAAAATTCTGCGAACGCCGTGTTGCACCCTGTGTAATATCCTTCAACATTTTTGTAGAAAACCGGATTCGGTATGGCGTCTATAAGCATCTGCAGAAAATCACGGGCAACGGTGGCCTCTTCCTTCGCTTTGCGGAGAGTATCTTCCGCTTTTTTCTTTTCCGTAACGTCGCGGGTTAGTTTCAGATAACCGAGCAGATCGCCGTTTATGTCGCGAATCTGTGAGATTCTTGAATCGCGGTACTGTAATTTGCCGTCTTCTTCATACTCCACCGTAAAAAAGTATTCTCCAGTTTCATCGACCTTCTCAATGGCTTCTTCGAACCGAACATGATCGACTTTTTCCAGCAGGTGCATTTCCTTCACCGTTTTACCGGTAACTTCATCGACCGTGTAACCGAACATCTTTTCAGCCATCGGATTGAAATAGGTTACGCGGAATTCCGTATCGGTTGCTATTACGGCGGTATCCAGCGAGGAACGCAGAATGCTGTCGATGAAACCTGCTTTTTCCTGCACCTCGCGTTCGGCTTTTTTCCTGTCCGATATATCCCGGAAAATGGCCATGACCGATTTTTCCCCTTCGAACATAACCGGAATGCCTACCACTTCCGCTTCGAACGGTTCGCCGTTAAGCCGAACCAGCGTTTCTTCAGTTAAGTAGGCTTTTTCTCCTTTAACAACCCGCGCCATTCTTTCCAGCACCTTCTGCCGATATGAGGGATGTACCAGGTCGATAACTTTTTTACCTACGAGATCGTTTTCGCTTTTCCCTCCGACCATGTTCACCACCGCCCGGTTTGCAAACCGGATTTTGCCGTTTCTGTGCACCACAACCCCGTCCGGCATGTTATCGACGAGGTGCCGGTAATGTTCTTCAAACTCGTGCTTGGCCTGTTCGGCCTGTATGCGCCGCGCGTAAAGGGAGCAGAAAACACCTAGCACGATGCCTAGGACTATCACGATAATGAGGTAATCCCGCATAAAGACCGCCTGCAACTGTTTTTCCATCCTGTCGAGCGCCTCCTGCGGAACGCGGGAAACGGTTTTCCAGTGATAGCTCCCGTTCGACTCGCCGTTCGAGAGGTGGACTGAAGATGAGTCCGCTATGTTTACTTCCCTGAACGGATAAATCGTAGCGAACGTAAAGAGTCCGCGAGATGTGTAAACCCGGCCGGATTCCTTTTGGCTTATGGTTTGCCACGCTGTCGGATATCTATTTCCGAAAGTGCGGTCTTTTCCCTCTTCAAACATGAATCCCCATAAATCTTCCGGTCGTTGCCCCATCAGCCAGTAGCCGTTCCGGTTTAGAAGGGATATTTCGCCTGAGGCGCCAGCGGCGGCTGTGCGAAGATTATCAAAAAATATTTCGCCGGAATAATCCAGCGCGACGATGCCCTGCTTGTCTCCTTCCGAAGTAAACATCGGCGTTGCGAAACGGATTATAGGTTTCGGCGGTTTTACCGCAACTCCATTTTCCTTCTTAAGGTCGAAAGGCGAGATATAAATTTCTCCTTTGTGAAAGGTTATCACCTGTTTAAACCATGATGTATCGGCCTGATTCTCCAGTATGCTTTTAGAGATATCCGGCCTGCCGTTGTTGTAGTCGAAACGGAACATTTCATTCCCGCTGTTGTCCATATACCTGATACTTTCATAGAATCTTTTATTCGCAAGGAATTCGATGAAGTCCTGATATAAATCCGACGGCGCGCCTCCCTCGTACTCCATAAACAAAACCATTTCATGATGCCTGCCGAGGAACTTCAGGTCTTCGGCAACATCTCTAAAAACTGCGGTGATATTTTTATTTTTCAGGTCGAGCAGAGAAACCTCTTCGCGGGTTTCGATTAAAGCTTTTTGGGCTTCAACTTTGGAGTGATAGTTCAGGTATAAAATTCCGCCCGCCAAAGCGACGGCCAGAATAAAAACGGCGAGAAATCGGTTCATCTTTTTACAGCCGCCCGCAGGGGAAAGGTTGCAAAAAACCGGTTGCGGGGGTATGCGTGCGCGATTTCCGAGTTATCAGAAAAACAGCCGCATCAAAAGAAACCATCTTGCCTCCCGAAAAAGGAAGGATTATACGCGGAGAGATTTTTTTGTCAATAAAATTCCCACTTTAGGTTAGCGTGACAAATACCTCTCGTTTGGCTGTTATTTTACCATTTTTTCAAACCTCGCACACTTTCCTCTTCTTGCGAGCCACGCACGGCTACGCCGTGGCAAGCCGAAGCCGGGAGGTTGTTTAGTCGGCTTGGATGATTTTCCTCGCTATGTCTTGGAAGATGTCGGCTATCTTGCCGTCGGCGAGAACTATCGGACGGCCGCTATCGCCCGTCTCCGTAATTTTCGCTTCAAGCGGTATCTGGCCGAGCAGAGGCACTCCCCGTCTGTCCGCTTCCTTCCGTCCGCCGCCCTGCCCGAAAATGTGCGATTCCTCCCCGCAGTGCGGGCAGAGGAAGCCAGCCATATTTTCCACGATGCCGATAACCGGCGCGTCGGTTTTATTAAACATATCTATCGCCTTTTCGACGTCCGCCAGCGCGACGTTCTGCGGGGTGGTTACGACTATCGCGCCGAAAAGCGGCACAGACTGCACCATCGTAAGCTGAACGTCTCCCGTTCCCGGCGGCAGGTCGAGTATCAGGTAATCCAAGTTGTTCCAGGCTATATCGTAAAAAAACTGTTTTACGACTTTCGCCACCATCGGGCCGCGCCAGATGGCCGCCTGCCCCTGCTCCATCAACAGGCCGAGCGAAAGGGTCTGAAGGCCGGAGACCTCAATCGGCACAAGTTTGCCGTCTTGCGCGACAGGCTTTTCATCTTTGATGCCGAGCATCGTTGGGATGGACGGGCCGTAGATATCGAGGTCCAGCAGTCCCACCGATTTGCCTTCCTTTACGAGGGCGAGAGCGATGTTTACACTTACGGTAGATTTGCCCACTCCTCCCTTGCCGCTCGCGATAGGGAGAATTCTTTTAACGCCGGGGATTTCCTTTTTGGGAGGAAGCCCCGGCTCTCCATGCGGACGCTGGGGCGCGGAGGGAAACTCCACCTTCGTTTTAAGGTTGAACGCCACCAGCGCGTCCTCGATGTTTCCGGCAACCGTCTGTTTCACCTCGTCGGATGCCTGCAACTTCTTCATCTTCACGAGGATGAGATCACCCTCCACGGTAAACTCCTCCACCATGCCGAGCGTGACTATATCCGAATCGAAGCCGGGATACTTGACGCTTTTCAGCGCCTCCAGGATTTTATCCTTCATCGGCAATCAGCCTATCGCGTGCACGGATGTTACACCGGGCACCTTTTCCATGATAGCCCGCTCGATTCCCTGCTTCAGCGTTATGCTCGCGCTCGGACAGCCGGAGCAGGCGCCCTGAAGCCTTACCAGCACTACTCCCTCGTCGCTCACCTCGACAAGCTCCACGTTTCCGCCATCGTTCTGCAACATCGGACGTATCTCGTCCAAAGCTTTTTCTACTTCTTCTTTCATTGTCTCTTCTCCATCTGTTGAAACTGTTTTTCAAAGTAAAGGTCTACTTTTTAGAGTAATCGGATTTCTATTATCAGACTATGACTTTTGCCATGAAAACTCAAACCGGTTTTCAGACGGAAGCTTATGGGCGTGGCCGAGGCCAATCATGGGACAGGGTATGCGCAGAAAAAAAGAAAGCCTCCGGCCTGGGGGCTTGAGGGGTGAGAAGTATAGACCGGAGGCTGTAGAGACTATCTAATAATTCGCTGGCTTCATGCGTAAACCCTGAAATCGATATCCGGGAAAATATTATCCTTGGCTTCCACCTTGGCAAGCCATTCGTAGTCAACCTGCCCGCTGTCGAGCTGGTCGGCTATTTTATTGAAGCGATGGATATGATCTTTCGTCCGTTTTACGGCGTATTCCACCATCGTGCCTGTTTTCATGATGAACGCCCAATCGGAACTCTGCGCGAGAAGAAGCTCCCTCGCCGCCTGATTAAGGGCGCGCTCGTAGCCGTTATCGCTTTTGGTGAATCGTTGCGCCAGCTGTACCATCCGTTCTCCCGCGCGCAGGAGGTGCGGATAAATCCAGTGGTTGCTCGATTCAAGCCATACCTCGGCGTATCCTTTGTGTCCCCAAGACGACATCGTAGGCATGCAGATCTGGTTTTTCGGGTGTTTATCCAGATACTCGGAAGGGGTAATGGTTGTTATGGTGTCCTGGTCGAAATGCAGTTTTCTCAGCAAAAAGTTAATCCATTCCGGCCCTTCGTACCACCAGTGGCCGAACAGCTCGGCATCGTACGGGGAGAGTATCAGCGGAGGCCTGTCGTCTATCATGCCGTGCAGATGCTCGGCCTGCTTTTCACGATTGAACATGAAATTCCCGGCATGCTGTGCCGCTTTTTCCATGGCGGCGGAATGGTTGTACGGCTCTTTGGCGTCCGTTTTACCGGTTATCTTATGATATTTTATGCCGACCATTTTGCGCAGACCGGTAGGCTGGACGTAATCTCTTATGTATTCAAAATCGAGGTCGTATCCTACGTCGCGGTAAAAATCGCGATATTCGTAGTCGCCCGGATATCCTTCCTCGGCGGACCATACCTGCTTGGACGATTCAACGTCACGGCCGAACGCCGCCACGCCGGACGGGGTAAAGACCGGAGCGAAGACGCCGTTTTTTGGCCTCGGATCGGCGTGGAGCAGGGCGTGCGATTCAATGAAAAAGTACCGGATGCCTTCTTCACGCAGGATTTTTTCCACGCCCGGATAGAAGCCGCATTCCGGAAGCCATATTCCGCGCGGCCTGCGGCCGAAATGTTTTTCGTAGTGCTCCGCCGCCACCTTTATCTGGGCGCGCTGTGCGTTGGGGTTGCTTTCCATAAGAGGCAGAAAGCCGTGGGTAGCGCCGCAGGTTACGATTTCCAGTTTTCCCAAATCCTGGAATTTTCTGAAAGCGGTAACGAGGTTCCGGCCGTAACGGTTTTCAAACAGATCCCGCGCGCCGGTGAATTTCCAGTGATACATGCGCGCGAGGTCGTTGTACTCCTTTTGGGCGCTTGTCCGTTCAATCTCCTTTTCGGAGAGCTCGATGAGCCTGTTGAGATACCGCAGGTAGCGTTGCTGTAAAAGCTCGTCGGAAAGCATGGAGACCAGCGGAGGAGTGAGCGACATGGTTATCCGAAAATCGACGCCGTCCCGCACCAGCCCTTCGAAAACCTGAATAAGAGGAATATATGTTTCCGTTATCGCTTCGTAAAGCCAGTCTTCTTCCAGAAACTCCTCGTATTCAGGGTGCCGAACGTACGGCAGATGCGCGTGGAGTACCAGCGCCAGATAGCCTTTGGGGTTGTCTGTATTCATCTATTTACCTTTCTTTCCCGAAACGGGACTGATGAAAGAAACGGTGCTTCTGGACACGGTAGGCGTGATTGTTTTCGTGTATTTGCCGTCCGCCGAGCGCGCTTCCGCGTTTATTATCTGCAACCCGTCCGGCAGGGCGAAACGGGCTGTGAAAGTGCCGTCGCCCCGCAGATTTATTTTTTCGCCTTTTAATGTAACTTCGGCATCCGGCCGCGTGGCGCCGTAAAGCACCAGCTCGCAGTCCAGCCTGAAAGGAAAATCATCGCCGGCCGCTTCGCCGCGTCCGCGGGCGGCTTCCGACGCCGGAGCGGAGGATGTGATGGAGCTTACAAGCCTCTTTTGCATCTCGCGAAACAGCGCCGATCGCCCGCCGCTTGAGACCGTATCAATCAGTCTGCCTTCAGCCGATTCACGGCCGCCGGGGAAACCGGGGCCGAACCCTGCCGAAAGAGCGTACATTTTCCAGAACTGTTCGTCGGCCGTCATCCATTCTTCGTCGGAACGGTCCGATACGGAAGCTCTGGGCGTGGTGACGGTTCCGGACGACGCTATCACGGCGAAAGCGCCGTCATCGCCGCGGTATCCTATAGAAGCGATGTAGGATCTGTCGTCGGCCGGTACTTCTATATACCAGCTACCTGAAATCGCATTCACGTCTATGTCGAACCAGCCGTGAGCGTTGGAGCCGTCGAATTCAATATCGGTTACGTCGAACACCCGGATAGCAAGCGCCGCATTTTCACGACTGGCGCGGCGAGACCGAGTATCGGGATGGACGTCCCAGAAAGCGCAAACCCAAAACGGGTCTCTTACAAGCAGGTAAATCCGGTCGTCCAGATAGCTTTCCGGCAGGCCGTTATCGGTTTCCAGAGCGGCCTGTTCTTCGGCAACATGAAATTTGGATTCTTCGACCCTCTCTTCCTCATTCTTAACCGAAAGAGGCGGTTGCGATATCGGCGCGGTTTTTTTCACAGAAGGCTTTTTGGGGGTTACGGTTTTTACGGCTTTTTTAGCCGGAGCCTTTTTTCTGGGGGCGCTTTTCACCGTCGCTTTTTTTGCCTTTTTGACAGCCGGCTTTTTAACAGGTTTTTTTGCGGCGATTTTTGTTTTCTGCGCTTTTAGAATGGAAGCGATAATGGCATCTTTCGTATCTCTTGCCGCCGGTTTAAGGGCAAATTTGCCGGCAATCTCCATAAGCTCCGCCTTTAGCAATGTCAGCAGGCTGGATTTAGTAAATTTCATCTTTCTCTCCTTTATCGTTCCGGTTGCGCGTTTCCCCTTTATAGTTCCAGATGCGTGCCAAAACTCTATATCTATAATCGCTTTAAAAACAGATAGCTACAATACGAAGAATCGGGATACCTTGAAAATGGGGTAAAAATTCCCCACTTTTTTGCGATTTACCGCATAAGCTGAAAGAGCCTAAATTTTCCAGTTCCAGTTTAAAAAGGGTACCAAACGGGAGGGATAGAGGTAGAATCTTTTTTTAAAAACAGACGTTTAAAAGAGGATTCCGGTTTGAGACTTTCAACGATACGAAAAATAGATTACTGGGCGGGCATGCCGATATGCCTGGCGCTGGATATTTTCTCATGGCTTCTTGGGATTTTCAGGCCGCGGTCCGGCAAACCCGGCAACACTCTTTTCATAGAACTTTCCGAGGCCGGCAGTCTTATTATCGCCTACTCCGCCATAAAACGGCTGAAGGATGCCGCGCCTGACGCGAAGCTTTATTTCATGATATTCAAACGGCACGCCGAGGGGCTCGAACTGCTGGACATTATCGACCGGAACAACATCATCACAATAAGGGACGATTCTTTTATCCATTTCGCGATGGACGTTCTGCGCGGTATCGGGAAAATATGGGGCGCGGGAATCGAGTCGGTGATAGATATGGAGCTGTTCTCACGGGCGACATCCGTGCTGTCCTTCCTGACGCTCGCTTCAAACAGGGTGGGGTTTTACGGATATACCGGCGAAGGCCTATACCGGGGCGTTTTCATCCACAATTACAAGGTTACATATAATCCTTATAAGCATATGTCGCTAAACTTCATGGCGCTTGTGGAAGCGCTGACAGGCGATGAGAAAGATCGGCCGCTTTTAAAACGCAAATTGGACGACAGTATGATAACTCCCCTGAAACTGCCCAAAACGGAGCGCGCGGTGGAAAACGGCTTGGGTCTTATCAAGACTGCATACCCGGAGCTTCAGCCTGGAGACAAGCTGGTATTAATGAACCCCAATGCCGGGGAGCTTCCAATCCGCGCGTGGGCGCTGGACAATTTTACCCTCACGGCGCAAAACATCATCGAAAATGATGAGAAAGCGGTGGTGCTGGTAATCGGCCTTCCCGATGCCATGCGGGACGGGCTGTATATGGAGGAGCGGATTAACAGCCCGCGCCTTGTAAACCTGGTAGGCGCGACCGCCAGCCTGGGCGATGTGGTGGACCTGTGCCATGTATCGGAGCTAATTTTGACCAACGATGCAGGGCCGGCTCAGTACGCCGCCCTCACCGAGACGAACATAGTGGTGATTTTTGGGCCGGAAACCCCTCTTCTTTACAGGCCGCTTGGTAAAAACGTCCATCCGCTTTATACCGGTTTTTCGTGCAGTCCGTGCCTGACCGCCGCAAACCACCGCAACAGCGTCTGCAGGGATAACCGCTGTATTCAGTCCATACCCGTCGAAGAGGTTACGGAACTCTGCCTTTCGCTGTTAAAGCGGGCTGAATAAAAAAAAGGAGCATGGGTTTTTATACCCATACTCCAATTTACCGTTCACACTGATCAGAAAATCAGCTATTGCAAACCGCCTTTTGCGGCATCCCACGTGTAGGTCGTAGTGCCGGCAGTAGCATACGCGATTGCATCCCAAGTAGAAGATGTATTTGTGCTTGGTTTTGACAAGTCTACAACTACATTGCTATCCGCCACATAACCATAAGTGCCCAGACCGGTTGTAGTAGTCGGGTAAGTGCTGTTGGCGACAAAAGAAGCTTCCATTGCTACGGCCAGGTTTGCCAACGCAGCCTTGGCGCCGGAATCGGCCGCCGATTTTTTATACGCGGCGAACTGCGGAATCGCTATCGCAACAAGAATACCGATAATGGCAACAACAACAAGCAGTTCAATCAGCGTAAAACCCTTCTCTTCGTTTTTTCTTAAAAATTTCATCATAATCAGTTCACCTCCTTCTAAAATCAATTTTTCCAATACCTTGCTTTTTTAACTGGCAAAAACGATGCCATACCGCTATTTGTGCGTAAGCTTTTGAAAAACTTCATAAAAAACGTATAGCACCATTCCAGTTTTGCCCAAAGCCTTCTATAATAATACTAAAAATTACAAAAAATGGAATTGTTTGACAATATTTGTCAAATCTCCGCTTAATTTGCACTATGCCGGATAGTTGATTCATTGCAGGCCTCCCTTGGCGGAATCCCAATAGAAAGTTTGCGCGCCTCTAGCATGGTACGCACTGGCGCTCCAGGCAGTTGTGCTGGCCGCGGAATAACCGGACGGCTCCATGGTGATTGTTACATTACTGTCAATTCTGTAACCCTTGGTACTGAGGCTGGCCTCGGTTACACCCTTGTATGTCTGTGCCGACACGAAATTCGCCTCCATCGAGGCCGCCAGATTTCTGAGCTGAGATTGTGCCCGGCTGTCGGCCGCCTGTTTTTTATATCCTGCGTATTGAGGAATCGCTATCGCAACGAGAATGCCTATAATGGCAACAACGACCAGCAGTTCGATAAGTGTGAACCCTTTTTCGCGGAAGGCTGTTTTCATATTTTCTTTAATCATGGATAATAATTATAAATACCATTTTGTAAAATCATATAACACAAAGGGAGAGCAAAAATGATGCCACATGGCAAAAAATGATAACCCGTTAATAATCATAAGGATAATAATCGTTACAGAACAACCGAAATAGCCCATGAAAATTAGAGAGACGCCTTGATGACAAAAATTGTCCTTGCGCAACAAAAATTGTTGCCTGTCCGGCTTTTCACTCCTTTGTCCGCGCAAATTGAATAGAAACAGTTATTTTAAAAAAGATCGATGGTCCGCAACCTGAGAATGTTAGAATTTTTTACTATTGAAAAAGAGAGCGTCCATGGCCAAAAAAGTTGAACTGGTTTTATATTCAAAGCCGGACTGTCCTTTATGCGATGAAATGAAGGAAGTTATAAAAGAGGTTTCCGCGCTAACTCCGTTGACGCTTTCAACCGTAGATATAACCGGAACGACGGCTCTGGAAGAAAAGTTCGGCCTGGACATACCACTTCTGTTTCACGGGGAAAACCGCATAGGCAAACACAGAATTCACAAAAAAGTTCTTTTTCGGAAACTGCAAAAACTGTCCGGCAAGGAAAAGCTTTGAAGATTCTCATAGTCAAAATCAGTTCGCTGGGGGACGTGGTTCACGGCGTAGCATTCGTAAACGCTCTCACGGCAGGCAGGGCTGATGTAACTGTAGACTGGGTTGCCGGCGACGCATACGTCGATCTCTTAAAGGAGGTTCGCGGAGTTCGGAAAGTTATACCGTTCAAAAGAAAAGCATGGGGAGCCGGCTGGTATCAACCGCCCGTTATGAGTGAAATCTTCTCGTTTATCCGGAAAATCAGGCGGGAGCGGTACGATATATGCCTTGACCTGCAGGGACTGCTGAGAAGCGGGCTCATCACCTTTTTTTCCGGAGCGGGAGTAAAAGCGGGGTTTGCCGAGGCGCGGGAAGGTAGCCGCTTTCTTTATAACAAAACCATTGCGCCGGGTGATGCGCCCCACGCCGTAAAAAAACTTTTCCGCGCGCTTGAGCTGTTTGAAGCGCCTGAACCCGAACGGCCTGATTTCAGTTTTAACATTCCGGCGGAAAGCGAAGCGACGGTCGATACGCTGTTGAAAAAACTAGGAGTGGATGGCCCCTTTGCCGTGTTTCATCCGGGCGCCAGATGGTTTTCCAAAATGTGGCCGGAAGAAATGTGGCGGGAACTTGCCGCAACGGTGCATAAAGATACCGGCCTGCCGATTCTTTTCACAGGCTCGAAAGACGACTGCGGAACGGTGGAAAAAATCATCGGGAATAATGGGCGTTTCATGTTCAACATCGCGGGGCAAACCGATTTATTCGCATTGTCCGATCTCGTCCGAAGAGCCGAATTCATGGTAACCGTCGATTCCGGCCCGATGCATATCGCCTCGGCGTTCAATCTGCCGATGGTGGCTCTTTTCGGACCTACCTCGCCGGAAAAGACCGGCCCGCTAACGCAAGCTCCCCTTAAAATTCTTCGGTCGGATGCCGACTGCGTTCCATGTTTTAGGCAAAAATGCGATATCGGCTATCGATGCATGAAGGATATAACCGTGCAAACGGCGGTTTCAGCCGTAAGGGAAATACGGGGCGAATAATCCGCGCCGGCCGTAGCGCCTGTTTTATAGCGTTTATGCGACGGCGCTATTTAAACTCTTGAATTTTCCGGCACACCTACCATAATGAGAGCTGTGCCGAAGTGGTGGAACTGGTAGACACGCAGGATTCAGAATCCTGTGCTCGTATAGGGCGTGGAAGTTCGAGTCTTCTCTTCGGCACCATTTTTTATTACCCATGCTGTGAGTGTCGCTTCCCCGTGGCGAGACAGGGTGTAAACTCTATGCGTGTATGCGGGTGCGCTCAGGATGCACGCACGTCAGTGAAAAGTTTTGAAGCAGGCTAGAGCGGAAATACGTCCTGCTGAGAATAAATCATCGGATAGGGTATCGGCTCCCTGTCCATCGCTTTCGGTTTCGGCAGGATAAGCTGATGCGCCGCTTTCAGCCAGAAAACGTCCGGCTGTAAAGTTCTCAGCTTGCCGTCGGCAGGCGGCGATGAATGTTCGTTATGCGTATAGGCGGCCTGAAACAGGGCTATGCCGTGGTCGCCGGCTTCGCAGATAAGGTAATCCTTCCGGAAATTCGGCGCTATGGGGCTGTCGCCGCTTTCGAATTTTTCAATATGCTCGCGCGGAATTTTTACAAGGCAGAATTTGGACACGCCTTTTTCGGAAATTCTGGTAAGGGTGCGGGATTCCGCGCTGTTGACGTAAACCGAGGAAATAAAATCCGTTTTCGAGAGAAGCTGTGCGGCCACAACCGCCGCCGTACGCCGGCCCGAAACGGTATGATGAAAGCCGTAATATTCGAACAGCTTTTCACCCATATCCATCGCGTATTTTTCGCCGTTCTCGTAAAGATCCTTGGATATATAGCGCATTTCCTTGCCGAGCGCTTCGGCCGCGAAATCTATCAGCCAGTCAACCCTCACATGAAAATGCGTTAGAGCATAGCGGGTTTTGCCTCTGGCGGCCTTATCCTGCTGAATAAGGAGAGCGTAATCTACCGGAAGAAGCGCCTTGAGAAGCTCCAGAAATTTGGTATGCTCGAAATTCCGCTGGATTCGCAACAGGTCGGGCGCGATTCTGCCAGCGTTCAATACTATCTCCGGCAGATTTTCTTTGGTGACTTTGTTGTCAGAAAAATAGCGGATGTATTTTTTCAGGTGGCCGGGAACAGACTCCTCGCAGAAAAAAACTATAAAGCCTGCGAGAAGCTCATTTTCCGCTTCGGTAACTTTGCCGCGCGGCTTCAGCTCTCTTTTTTCAACAAAACTGTATTCCTGCCCAGCTTTTAACATCCGGTTGTAACCGTCTATCAGGCCGTACTGAATGAGAGCGTAATCGAGTTCGTTGCGCAAAGTCTTGTATATAGCGCGGCGCAGTTTCGATCTTCTGCTCAGTTCAACGTCCGGCCGCCACATATTAAACAGTCCCCGATTTACAATTTTTTATACAATTAATCCCGCAACTTCAGTTCATTTTAAAAAATCTCACTCCTTGTAAGCCATCGTAACACATTGTTTTATTTATTATCAAGCAAAATATATGAATTTTTTAACTGTTCAGAATCGTTTTGGGAGTATGTTTCTCTGCAAGTGTTAGGGGAAGTGAACAGCTATGCCGGACTTTCAGCTATTCCAGCATATCCTTTAACTTTTTCAGAAGCGCCAGCCCTTCGATAGGGGTGATGGAATCCGGATCCACCTCGGCCAGCGCTTCAAGAGCGGGATGCCGGCGCGCGTCAAAAAGGGAAAACTGGCTGTTGTCCGCCGGTTTTTGATGGGCTTTCAGGGCCGGTTTACCGTCCGGCCCGAATTCCATCTTCTCCAGTTCCGCCAGCACGCGCCTGGCGGTCGACAATACCTCTTTCGGCAGTCCAGCCAGCCTGCCTACCTGTATGCCGTAGCTTTTATCGGCGGGGCCGGGTTCCAGCCGGCGCATGAATATAAGCCTGTCCCTGTACTCGCGGGCGGTAACGTTGAAATTCGCCACGCCGTCAAGAGTCGCTTCCAGATCGGTCAATTCATGGTAATGGGTTGCGAATAGAGTTCTGCATTTAAGCTCGGCCAGCCTTTCCGCCACCGCCCACGCGATGGAAATACCGTCGAACGTGCTTGTGCCCCTGCCGATTTCATCGAGGATTACGAAAGATTTTTCCGTCGCGTTATTGAGGATATTGGCTGTTTCGACCATTTCTACCATGAAGGTGGAAAGCCCTTTCTGCAACCTGTCATGCGCGCCGACGCGGGTGAAAATCCTGTCGGCTATTCCTATTTTTGCCGAACCGGCCGGAACGTAGCTTCCTGTCTGGGCCATCAGCACGGCCAGCGCCACCTGCCTGAGGTAAGTAGATTTGCCCGCCATGTTCGGGCCTGTGATTATCATGAAATGCGCCGAGTTTGCATCCATTTGTATGTCGTTGGGGACGAAACTTTCCTCAACCATCAGCCTTTCGAGCACCGGGTGGCGGGAAGATTCCAGCAAAAGCTCCCGCTTATCGGTAACTTCGGGACGGCAAAAATCGTTGGTCAAAGCCACATCGGCAAGCGATCCCCCAACGTCCAGCCGCGCAACAAGCCCGGCAGACCGCCGTATTCCGGGAAAATATTCAACGACGGCCGCGCGCAGTTCTTCCACAAGCCGGGCTTCAATTTCCTTGATTTTTTCATCGGCGCCGGCAAGTTTCTCCTCCAGCTCCTTGAGCGCGGGAGATATGTAACGCTCACAATTGACGAGCGACTGCTTTCGTATGTACCCTTCCGGGATTTTCTCGGCATGTTTTTTTGTTATCTCTATGTAGTACCCGTAAATTTTGTTGTAGCCGAATTTTAGGGATGTAATGCCGGTTTTCCGGCGCTCCTCCTCTTCCATATTTTTAATGGTATCGGCCACGTTTCGGCGGAAGGAATTAATTTCATCCAGCTCGCCGTTGAACCCGTCCCTTATAAAACCGGTATCCCTGAAAGTGGCGGGATGGCCGGGGTTGACCCCTTTTTCCAGCAGACCGGCGATATCTGCCAGGTTTTCCCACTTTTCCACAAGCGCACTAACGGTTTCGCCCTGAAACTTCTCCGCGCTCCTGCGGATTTCCGGCAAAAGATTCAACCCGCCCGCGAGAGCCGAAAAATCGCGCGGATTGAAATTACGCCCTCCAATGCGGCCGGCGGCGCGCTCGAAATCCGGCGTCTCGCCAAGAATCTTTCGCATGTTTTCCAGCGCCGAAGGGTTTTCAAAAAAGGAAGCAACAAGCGACTGCCTTTTGAGGATGGCTTCCTTATCGGTAAGAGGCTTTACCAGCCGTTCGCGCAACAGCCTGCCGCCCATGGCGGTTTTCGTTCGGTCCAGAATTTCCAGCAGAGTGCCCGCCCGCGTTCCGTCCGACATATTGGAAACAAGCTCCAGATTTCGCACGGAAGCTGAATCTATTTCCATGTAGCCGCCGTTTTGAAGCAGTTTGACGGGTGATAACGCGTCCAGCCCGTCCGGGCTGTTCTTTTTGATGTAGCTGACCGCCGCGCCCGCCGAGCTGATTACGCTTTCCCGCCCCGCTATGCCGAACCCTTCAAGAGTGGCAACGGAAAATTGCCTGCAAAGGATGCGCTCCGCTTCTTCGGGAGCGAAATAGAGCATATCCACCTGCTCATATCGAAAATCGGATTTTCTTAAAGCCGACGGAAGCGGGGATGAATCCGCCCCTTCCTCGACGATAATTTCTTTAGGCGCAAGGCGGGTGATTTCGTCCACAAGCCTGTCGTACCGTTTTTCGCCGGCTAACTCCATCGCGGTAAAAGAGCCGGTTGAAAGATCGACGCATGCAAGCACAAGAGCGGCGCCGTTTTCCGAAACGGAGGCAAGATAGTTCGGCGTTTTTTCATCCAGCAGGTAATCTTCGGTAAGCGTGCCCGGTGTTACAATCCGCACGACCTCTCTTTTAACCAGCCCTTTGGCGGTTTTCGGGTCTTCCACCTGCTCGCAGATGGCCACCTTGTGCCCGCCACGCACCATCCGCGCAAGATAGGTGGCGAGCGCGTGATACGGAATGCCGCACATAGGCTCGTTCTTTTCTTTGCTTCTCGATGTAAGCGCGATGTTCATCGTTTTGGCGGCGATTTTCGCGTCTTCGAAAAACATCTCGTAAAAATCGCCCATCCTGAAAAATAGAACGCAGTCGGGATGGTTTTGCTTAATCGCCATGTACTGGCGCATTAAAGGAGTGCGCGCGCTCATTGCGGGTTACCGCAGGTTCTGAAAATCGGCGGCAAGGAGAGACCAGGTTTCCCTTATATGTTGCGGCAGGAGGCGCACATCGCTGAGAACCGGCATGAAGTTCGTGTCGCCGTTCCATCGCGGAACAATGTGGGTGTGAACATGCTGGTCTATTCCCGCTCCGGCGGCCTTGCCCAGATTCAGGCCGATGTTGAAACCTTCCGGGCTCATATGTTTGCGCAGGATTTTTACGCTTGCCTGCACGAGCCTCCCGTTATCGTCCATCTCGTCCGGTTCGAGAGCCTCGATATCCGAGGTATGGTGATAGGGAACCACCATAAGGTGGCCGTTGGTATAGGGGTACAGATTCAGCATCACGAAATTGTGTTTTCCTCTGTGCAGGATAAGGTTCTTCTCATCCGCCGTCTCCTCCGGCTTGCGGCAGAAAATACATCCCTCTTCCTTTTCCCCGAGTATAAACTCCAGTCTCCACGGGGCCCAAATCTGTTTCATTTTGAATAACCCGCAATCATCAGCTTGTCCTGCAATGCTTCCATCGTCTCCGCTTCTTTTTCCGACCGCTCATGGTCGTATCCCATCAGGTGTAAAAGGCCGTGAGCCAGCAAAAAGAGCAGTTCCCTCTCGAAGGAGTTTCCCACCTTTGCCGCCTGCTTTCTCGCCACAGGTAAAGATATTACTATATCGCCGAGCGTTTCGGGGCCCGGCCCGCCGGACGAAGCAAAAGAAAGAACATCCGTCGCTTTATTCTTATGGCGGTACGTGCTGTTCAACTTTTTTATTTCGGCGTTGCCGGTAAGGAGTATGGAAACCTCCCCGGCTTCAACCTGAAGAATATCCAGCATTTTTTTTAAACGGCGCCGTATCCTCGTTATATTTGGGCTTTTCAGGCCTTTGCGGACGGTAATCAATACGCTTATCTCCCCGCCGCGTTTTCTTGCAACAGTTTTTCCCATGAGACTATCTGTTCTGCTCGTATCCTTCGTAGGCGGCGACTATCTTTTCCACCATCGGGTGGCGTACGACGTCCCTTTTTGAAAAACTGATGATATCTATTCCTTCCGTATCGCCAAGAATATTTTTTGCCTCCACAAGCCCTGAAATATAATCGCGCGGAAGGTCGCTCTGGGTAAGATCGCCTGTTATCGCCACGCGCGAGTTGGAGCCGAGGCGGGTAAGAAGCATTTTCATCTGTTCGGGCGAGCAGTTCTGCGCTTCATCCAGAATGATGAAGGAGTCGTTAAGCGTTCTTCCCCGCATGTACGCAAGCGGCGCAACCTCCACCTCGCCCTGCTCTATCATTACCGCAAGCCTGTCCGGCCCCAGCATTTCGTACATCGCGTCGTACAGCGGGCGCAGGTACGGCGAGATTTTTTCGTTCAAATCGCCGGGGAGGAAACCAAGCTTTTCGCCCGCTTCCACCGCTGGGCGGGTAAGAATTATCCGGCCTATGTTCTTGTTCAGAAGTTCCGAAACAGCTACCGCCACCACAAGGTACGTCTTGCCGGTGCCTGCCGGCCCGACCCCTATTACGACATCGGTATGGAAAAGAGAGTGGATATACACGCGTTGCGTAAGACTGCGCGGCGTTATTATCTTCCGAGCGGTTTTGATGCGGTAGTCCTTCGAGAACAGGTCCAGCAGTGAAACGTTATCGTGCTCCATGTAATACCGCACGGCGTATTTCAGTTCTTCGGGGCGAATAGGCGTGCCGGCAGTCATCAGCTCGCCGTACTCCTCCAAAAGTCCGGCAAGCCTGCTTATATGCTCGGGGGGGCCCGCAAGAAATACGGACCCGTTTCTGGCGTATATTCTGACATCGTAATCTGTCTCGATGCGGCGCAGATGTTCATCGTTCACGCCGCAGAATTCGCGGAACCAGGAAAAATCCTTTATCTCGACTGTACGGGTATCGGCGACTGTTTTAGCCAACACATTCCTTTGTATTTCCCCGCTCAGGAGGGGTAAAATAAAAAGTGAAAAATTGATTTAAGCGTATGTTCAAGGGTATTGCTCCTCCGCTAAAATTTTAACACAGAAACTCTTCAAAAAGCGGAGGAAAGGCGACGGAGAACAGGTTTTGGCTATAATTTTGCGAGGTTCGGATGCTGTTCGGTAAAAGTTATGAATGGCAAAAAATCCGGTTCTGGATTTTATCTGTTCTGACCATAATGAGCCTCGTCTGGTTTTGGGCCACCATGAAACGGCGGAAACCCGCAGTGGTTTACCCCCCGATGGTTCTCATTAATCTCTCCGAGCTTATGATAAGCGGTCCCTCCGCGGACGACGACCCTCTGGAACGAAACATCACAAAGCTCAAGAGCCTTCTAGGCACCGACGCGAATACCGTTGCCGAATTAAAGGATGTGCTCAATGTGCTGGAATTCAACCCTCAGCCCAAAGGCGCCGCCCTGCTGGCCAAGAAGATTCCGGATACCGCCCGCCCGTTTTACCTGGCGATAAGAGCGGCAGGCTTGCGGAATTTCGCCAAGGTAAAAGATTATCTGAGACAGGCTGAATCGCGCGAAGAAGATATTAAACTGCTGAAGACGCTGGGCAACTTAGCCCTTAACAATAAACATTACTTTACCGCCGTTAGAAGGTTGAATACCGCTTTTGAGATGGCGCCGAAGAACCTGCAGATTATTCGTTCTCTGGCGATAGCGCTTTATAACGTGCCGAGCGAAACCGACAGGGAGGATCTGTATAAAACGGCAATCAATACGGTAAAAGATAAAGCCGGAGAAAGAGCGCCCAATATCGGCGCTTTCGCATTCAACCTCGCACTTATACAGCAGACGGCAGGCCTGTTTGACGAAGCCGAAGCGCTTTTCTGGTTTGCGCTCCGTATTTTTGAGGCTACGGTGGGAAATCATCGCAAACATGCATTGCAAGCCTATAACAGCCTGAGAAATCTCTACGAGGGGGTTGGACAAGATGAAGAGCTTAAATTCCTCGAAAAATATATGCGGTCGAAACGCTGATGATTCCGAACGGCAATATCCGGCGCAGGTTTTGGTAAAATTACCGTAACAGGTAAGGGCTTAATTGGGAACAAACAGAAAAGGAGTATCGATATGGCGCTCAAAAAAGGTTGCAAAGCCCCGGCTTTCACATTGCCGGACAAAGATGAAAACAGGGTCGCACTGAAAGATTTCGCCGGCAAGTGGGTGGCGCTGTATTTCTACCCCAAGGACAACACCCCCGGCTGTACAACCGAGGGAATAGAATTTACCGCGGCGCAGAAAGATTTCGAGAAACTGGGCGCCGTTATCGTTGGCGTCAGCCCCGACTCCCCGAAAAGCCACTGCAATTTCACGGAAAAGCACAAGCTCGGCGTTACGCTTCTAAGCGACCCGGATAAAAAAATGCTCGACAAGTACGAAGCTTGGCGGCTAAAGAAAAATTACGGCCGGGAATATATGGGCGTTGTCCGCTCAACCGTACTCATCGACCCGAACGGCAAGGTGGCCGAAACGTGGAACAACGTGAAGGTGAAAGGACACGTGGAAGCCGTGCTGAAACGGCTCGAAGAGCTTCGGCAAAAATAGCGTCCGCCGTAATAGCAACCGGCGGGCACCACAACGGTACCGGCGGGACGCGGGGGTGTGGCAAGCGCGAGAGGCGGGGAACCGGCTCGGAAAAAACGTCAGATAAGTTTAAGGAATGTTTCCGGAGGGAAGAAACCGGTGAGCCG
>JAJRYM010000067.1 GCA_024275775.1 Nitrospirota bacterium | reverse complement strand
GGCGGAGATTCGTCTGTCTGGTTCAATTCGACCGTGCGGGGCGACGTGAACTACATCCGCATAGGCGACCGCACGAACATACAGGATAACTGCGTTGTGCATGTAACGCACAACACCTTTCCAACCATCATGGAAGACGACGTTACCGTGGGGCATTCGGTAACCGTGCACGGTTGCGTAATCCGTTCGCGCGTTCTTATCGGGATGGGGGCGGTAATTCTGGACGGGGCGGAAATTGAATCGGACTGCATCATCGCGGCGGGCGCTCTCGTAACGGAAGGCAAAAAAATTCCGGCAGGAACGCTGGCACTCGGCATTCCGGCCAAACCGGTGCGCGACCTGACGGAGGAAGAGGTGAGGAAACTGTTGCAATCCTCGCAGAATTATATCGGTTACAAAAACGATTATATGAACCCGCCGGACGGCCGTTCCGGCAATCTGTGAACAGCGGAAGCCTTCCGCTCTCTATAAAGAGATTTCTTTTTGGAATAAGCTATTTTTTGCCTCATCAAGTAGGCATCCAGCGATAACTACCTGTTTTTAAATAAAATAAACTAGAATATTGGACTGCGGTGCATTATTTTTAATTTCTTGACAAATTTAGTAGGGTTTACTAAAATTCAAATAATTAAACATCAAAAGAAGTAACCGAGCGAGGATTTGTTATGAGCAAGGCAAAAGACGTAAAAAAGGTGAAAGTAACTGTTGACCACCACCTTGAAGAAGGGGTGCTCAGGAAAGTAACTGTCGACGCGGACATAGAAGGCAAAAACGAAAAAGGCAAGATAGATTTTGCCGCGCTCCGCTCAGGCGGTTTCATCAAGCAGAGGCAGAAGGACAAGTTTACCGTCAGGCTGAAATGCCCCGGCGGCAGGATGTCCATTGACAAGCTGAAGGTGGCGGCGCAAGCGGCCGAGAAGTACGGCGATAAGTTCGTTCATTTCAGCGTAAGGCAGTCGCTTGAGATACCGACAGTCGATTACCGCAATTTCGACGGGATAATGCAGATGCTGGAGACGGTCGAGCAGGGCATAGCATCCTGCGGGCCTCGTGTAAGAGTTCCGACGGCGTGCGGCGGATGCGAATACAACCCGAACGGAATCACCGACACCCAGAGGATGGCGCAGGAATCGACCGACAGGTTTTTCGGCGCGCGAACCAACCACAAGTTCAAGATTTCATGGTCGGGATGCCCTCACGACTGCATAAAAACGGCGGGCGCCGACCTTGGTTTTCAGGGAGGCGTTTACCCCGTGTGGGACGAGCCGAAATGCACCGGATGCACGATTTGCGCGTCCGCGTGCCAGGAGGACGCCATCCACGCACACCCGGAAACCGGCAAACCGATTTTCGACGCTGAGCAGTGCATCTACTGCGACGACTGCGTGAGAGCATGCCCCACGCTCGCGTGGCAGGAAGGCAAAAAAGGGCATATCGTCCGCATAGGCGGCAAGGCCGGCAGGCATCCCCTGCTTGCGACGATAGTAGCCCAATTCGTTAGCGATGAAGAAGCTCATACGATCATAGATACGACGATAAAGTGGTACCAGAACGCCGGCAAGGGCAAAGGGCGCACACGGCTGGGAGTCATTCTGCGCGAAGAGGGAATGATGGATAGTTACATGAAGACGCTCGAAGAAGCCATCGGGCCGGAAAAGCTTGTTAGCAATCCGCCGGTGCCTCAAAAAATAGTAATCCATCCGCAGAGGAACCCACTGTGAGTCAGGAAGCCGATTTGAAGATTAGTGAATTTCTGGATATCTGCGAAGAGGTTTGCCCGATGTCATTCATCCTTACCAAGAAGAAGCTCGATTCGCTGGAAGACGGGCAGGTGCTGGAGGTGTTGTGCCAGGCGGGAGAATCGTTGAGAAGCATCTCCATTCAGATGAAGGACGAAGGGCATCTTATAAAAAGTGTCAAACGTGAAGATGAAAACCATTTCCGCATTCAGATATTGAAAGGCGGAGGAGAAGGCTAACAATTTAATTGAGGAGTGAAACAGATGGGTGAAGATTACAAAGCGCTGGTTGACAGCCTGCACTTCGGACAGAAAGTGGAGCGGGCTGAAAATCTTATAAGGGAATATTTCGACAAGTTCGGCGACGACGCCGTTGTCGCCAACTCGCTTGGCAAGGATTCCATGGTTGTGTGGGATATGGCCGTCAGGATAAACCCTAACGCCAGAGGTTTTATCATCACCACGCCGTTCAAGCCACAGCAGACCATAGATTACATGAACTGGATTACGAAGGAATATCCAAACCTGCAAGTATTTAAGTCCGACAAGCCAAGAGAAGATATTTATAAAACGGATCCCGACAGATGTTGCGATATTTACAAGGTGGAGCCGGTCAAGCGGGCTGTTGTCGAGATGCACGTAAAATGCTGGATAACCGGTCTCCGGTGCACGGAAGGAAGAACCCGCACCGACTACAAGGAGGTGGAGTACCGGGACAAAGACCTCGTCAAACTGAACCCGATACTTCTTTTCAAGGAGAGAGAGATTTGGCAGTATCTTGCGCTTCACGGAGTTAAGGTCAATTCGCTGTACGGGCTTGGTTTGCGCTCTTTGGGATGCGCTCCGTGCACGGCCATAACCGCTTCCGACAACGAACGGGACGGCAGATGGGTAGGCACATCGAAGTGCGGCGGCGAATGCGGCATTCATACCCGCCCTCTAAAAGAGGATACCGCACCGACTACCTGAACCGGATTTCACAAAGGGTTTTTCAAATCCGCTTTTTTTAGGGGAAGTAATGCGGAGTGGCGGTTGTTGCCGTTCCGTGCGGGTAGAGGCGTAATATATGGCAACTGCAGTTATCGGGTTTTTTATAGCTTTCGTCATAGGATTGACGGGCGTCGGCGCCGGGACTATAGCCGCGCCGGTGCTTATTTTCTATCTAGGCCTCGACCCGATAATCGCCATAGGCACCTCGCTCCTGTTCGGAACTATCGTCAAGATTCCAGCCGGGATATCTTTCGCGTTCCAGCAGAACATACACTTCGATATCCTCAAAAATATGCTTTCGGGAGGCATACCCGGCGTTCTCACCGGAGCTTTGCTCATAGAGATGCTCGGCAGAAACGAGCAGTTCAAGATTTATCTTATAGCGTTTGTGGGTATTTTAATCCTGCTTTCCGCATTTTTAAATCTCGTACTGCTGTTCAGGAAAGCGGGCGAGCACGGAATAGACAAGCATGAGATTATTCCATGGCTTTCATTTTTTATCGGAGCCGAGGTCGGGTTTTCGTCGGTCGGCGCGGGGGCGCTCGGCACGCTTCTTCTTATTTTCGCCACGTCACTCCCGCTTTCGAACATCATCGGAACCCATATTCTTTTCGGCCTTATACTCTCCGCCATCGGCGGCGCGCTTCACATGGGGATGGGGAATATCGATTACCCGCTTCTGCTTACGCTCTCTATCGGGGGCGTGTTCGGCTCGGCCATAGGAGCCAGAGCTGTAAACCACATCCCGCACCGGCCTATGAAACTGGCCATTCTGGTCTGGCTGTTTTTCATCGGAACGCAGATGTTGCTGAAGAGTATGAGTCTCTAGAAAATCTGTTGAAGCGGAAAGGTCTTACGCGCCTGGCGGCGGAGCTGTTTCTTCCTTCTCGACCCGCTTGATTCTGCGTTTTGGAGCGGCTGACGGATCCCTGTCCACAAGCTCGATGATGGCCATAGGAGCGGAATCTCCCGCCCTGCGGCCTGTTTTCAGGACACGGGTATAGCCGCCGTTTCTTTCTGCGTACCTTTCGGCAAGCGCCGCAAAAAGCTTGTGCACAACTCCCTTGCCCTGAATATAGCTTAAAGCCCTCCTTCTGGAGGCAAGATCTCCCTTTTTACCAAGCGTTATCATCCTTTCGGCGATACCTCTTAGCTCCTTGGCGCGAGCGAGAGTGGTGGTGATTCTTTCATATTCCAGCAGAGAGGTTACCATGTTGCGAAACATGGCCCTCCGGTGCGAGCTACTCATGTTTAGTTTTCTTCCGCTTTTCAGGTGCCGCATTTTCAGGTTTCTCCGTTTATTATTCCTGTGTGTGCTGGGCTATCTCTTCCTTGGTCATGCCAAGATTAAGCCCCATATCGACAAGAATCGCCTTGATTTCGTTAAGCGATTTTCTGCCGAAATTTCTGGTTTTGAGCATTTCCGTATCGGTTTTTTCCACAAGCTCGGCGATGGTTTTGATATTCGCCTTCTGCAGACAGTTGTACGACCGCACGGAAAGCTCGAGTTCTTCCACGCTCCTGTTAAGATTAATGGACGGCTTTTTAACCTCAGCCTTGGCTTCAGGCTTGGGGATGCTGATTTCATCCTCAACGTTCATGAAAAGAAGCATGTGATCGCGCTGAAGTTTTGCCGCCAGCGATACCGCATCCTCCGGGTTAACTGTTCCGTTCGTCCATATCTCAAGAATCAGTTTGTCGTAATTCGTCGAATGTCCCACGCGGGTTTTTTCCACCTTAAAGTTGACCTTTAGGATGGGCGAAAAATTGGCGTCAATCGGCACAACCGAGATATCCGTTTCATCCAGGATGATGTCCTCGGACGGCACGTATCCCCGCCCGGAACGGGAGTACAGCTCCGCCTTAAAAGTGGAACTGCTGTCCATTAGGCTTGCGATATGAACATCCGGGGTTACAACGCGCACTCCGGGAGGGCATTTTATATCCCGACCGCATATTTCCTTCTTGCCGCTTGCATCGATAACGAGCGTCTGAAGTTCATCGGTATCCTGCTCTACCACGAGCTCCTTGATATTGAGTATCACGTCCGAAACGTCTTCATAAATAGTCGGAAGAGTTGAAAATTCATGATGTATTCCATCTATCTTCACGCCGACAATCGCCGCGCCCGGAATAGAGGAAAGAAGATACCTTCTCAGCGAGTTGCCGACGGTTATTCCAAAACCTCTTTCAAGCGGTTCGGCCACAAACTTCGCGTAAGTCCTGTCTTCGGCCGCTTCTATACGGTCCAGTCTTTGAGGTCTTACCAGATCACTTAAAACCATTTTCATTTTCGCACCTCACTTTGAGTAGAACTCAACGATTAAATGTTCTTCTACGGATATTTTCACATCTTCAGGGCGCGGCATGTCCAGCACCTCGCCTTTCAGTTCGCCTTCAGCCCATGCCAGCCAGGAGACCGGCGAGAGCTTCGCCCGTTTTTCCATTACCTTCTCGAAAATCTTTTTCTTTCGGCTTGCCTGATGCACTTCAACAACGTCCCCTTTTTTCACCTGGAATGAAGGAAGGTTCACTCTTTTTCCGTTAACAGCCAAGTGGCCGTGCGAGACAAGCTGTCTGGCCTGCCGCCTGCTGTCGGCAAACCCGAGATGATGCACCACGTTATCCAGCCGTGTTTCCAGCATCTGCAGGAAAATTTCACCGGTGATGCCGACCTTTTTCGCGGCCTTCTTAAAAGTATTGTGAAACTGACGTTCCATCAATCCGTAATACCGGCGGGTTTTCTGTTTTTCGCGCAACTGTATGCCGAATTCGCTTACTTTTCTTCTTCTTGAAAGGCCGTGCATTCCGGGCGGGTATGCTCTGCGGTCAATGGCGCACTTGGCGGAAAGGCACCTTTCGCCTTTCAGGAAAAGCTTGGTGTTTTCTCTCCGGCACAGCCGGCAGACGGAATCTCTGTAAGTAGCCATCCTAAACCCTTCTTCTCTTGGGAGGTCTGCACCCGTTATGCGGAACGGGAGTCACGTCTCTTATAACGTCTATTTCAAACCCGGCCGCCTGCAGGGCGCGTACTGCCGCCTCGCGTCCGGCGCCGGGGCCTTTTACCTTAACCTCAACCCTTTTCATGCCGGCGGCCAGAGCTTTTTTGGCCGCTTCTTCAGCCGCAAGCTGGGCGGCGAAAGGGGTGCCTTTGCGCGAGCCTTTAAAGTTGAGGCTTCCAGCGGAAGCCCATGAAATAACATTGCCCACCGTATCGCTGATGGTAACAATGGTATTATTGAAAGACGCTTTTATATGGGCTACGCCATTTGCGGGAGCGCTGATGCTCTTTTTCTTGCCGCCGCCACGTGAATCCTTTTTCGCCACTTTAGCTCCTTTTACTTGTTAGCAACTTTTTTCGACCGCGCTACAGTACGTTTAGGTCCTTTGCGGGTGCGCGAATTGGTGCGCGTGCGCTGGCCTCTAGCAGGCAACCCGCGTTTATGCCGAATACCTCTGTAACACCCGATTTCCATAAGACGCTTGATGTCCATCTGGATGTTTCGTCTTAAATCACCTTCAACGGTAAACTGCTTTTCAATGATAGTTCTGAGCTTGTTCACGTCCCTGTCGGACAGGTCGTGCACGCGCACACTTTCATCCACGCCGGCTTCCTTTAAAATTCTCTGGCTTGTCTTTCTGCCGACTCCGAAAATATACGTAAGCCCGATAACCACTCTTTTGTTTCTCGGTATGTCAACACCGGCTATTCTTGCCACATTTTCCCCCGGTTATTTCTGTCTCTGTTTATGTTTTGGGTTTTCACAAATAACGCGAACTACGCCTTTGCGCCTGATAACCTTGCATTTTTCACAGATCGGCTTTACTGATGCGCGGACTTTCATGCAAACCTCATTTATAACGGTATGTGATTCTTCCGCGGGTAAGGTCGTACGGTGAAAGCTCCACCATCACCCTGTCCCCCGCAAGAATGCGGATATAGTGTCTTCTCATTTTCCCGGATATATGGCCAAGGACAACGTGTTCGTTATCAAGCTTCACCCGAAACATAGCGTTAGGCAACGCCTCCAAAACCATTCCTTCTATTTCGATGCAATCTTCCTTCCCCATTTTTAACCGTCAAGTTCGCTTAACACCTCGGGGCCGTTTTCCGTAATCGCTATGCTGTGCTCAAAATGAGCCGAAAGCTCTCTATCCTTCGTTACGACGGTCCAGTTATCGTCAAGCAGTTCCACGCGATGCGTGCCGCAATTCACCATCGGCTCTATAGCCAAAACCATTCCCTCTTTCAGCAGAGGGCCTCTTCCCGGAGGTCCGAAGTTGGGAATCTGAGGATCTTCGTGCGGCGCCCTCCCTATCCCATGGCCGACATAATCCTGCACCACGGAAAAGCCCCGGCTCTCCACGAAAGAGCCGACCGCGTGCGATATGTCGGACAGATGATTGCCGGCTCGCGCCTGTTCGATTCCTTTGTAAAGCGACTCGCGGGTCGTTTCCATTAGCCGCAATGCCCGATCGGATACTTCCCCAACCGCCACCGAAACGGCCGAATCGCCGTAATAGCCTTCATACTCGCTTCCAAGATCCAATTTTACTATGTCTCCGTCCTTAAGTTTCCGCTTACTCGGTATGCCGTGAACGACCTCGTGATTAACGGAAGCGCACAAGGCGCTTGGGAACCCTTTATAGCCCTTGAAACTCGGCCTGGCGCCTTCCGCGCGCACCGCTTTTTCAGCTACGCTGTCAAGCTCAAGAGTTGTAATGCCCGCTTCTATCATTTTTTTCAGTTTAGCCAGCGCACGGGCGACAATCAGGTTCGCCGTCCTCAGCTTTTTTATTTCTTCCGGGGTTTTCAAAATAATCATACAACATATTTATTCGCTTAAAATCTCTTCCAAATCCTTAAAAACAACATCTACATCACGCTCGCCGTCAATGCGTTTATATTTGCCGGTCGCGCCGTAGAATTTTTGCAATTCTTCAGACTGCTGTCTGTATACCTCAAACCGATTTTTTACGGTTTCTTCGTTATCGTCCGCGCGCCGGTAAAGCTCCCCTCCGCACCTGTCGCAGATGCCTTCTCTCGATGGAGGTGAAAACGTTATATGATACCCGAAACCGCACTTTTTGCAAGTCCTTCTTCCAGTAAGCCTTGCGACAAGGGATTCCTCCGTTACG
>JAJRYM010000066.1 GCA_024275775.1 Nitrospirota bacterium | reverse complement strand
TCGGCGTAGTGTACGCCGTCGGAACGGCCGGCGGCATTCTGGGGTCTCTTGCGGCCGGATTCCTTTTCATTCCTGTTATCGGCCTGCAAAACGGAATTTTCCTTGTTTCGGCCATCGTCATGGTTAACGGTTTTGCGGCTCTCCTGAATGCGAAAGCACGCCGGATTGCCGGCGTTGTACTGCCGGTTTCCTCTGTGATCGTGCTGGTGGTCTTTATCTGGGTTGCGATAACCGGCGTTAACATAGGTCTTGGCACGATTGGCGCGGGCAGTCTCGTTTACTCTAACGAAGGGGTGATGGGAACCGTTAAGGTTTCACAGCGCTGGAAAAACGGCCCCTATACGCTTATGGTTAACGATTATCAGCTTGCGACCAGCGGCGATGTGGCCGTAAGGTTCGGCCATGTGCCGTTGCTTTTAAAGCCGGACGCCGAGGACATTCTGGTGATATCCCTCGGCTCGGGCATAACTTCCGGTTCGGTCGGGGCGCATCCCGTAAAAAATATAGAGTGCGTGGAAATAGTGCCGGCGCTTTTGGACGTTCAGCCGCTTTTTTCGAAAGACAATCACAACATAATAGCCGACAGCCGTTTTCATCTTGCGTTCTGGGACGGCAGGCATTACGTGAAGGTGACGGATAAAAAATACGACCTGGTGATTTCGGATCTCTTCCAGCCGGACAGCGCCGGCGTAGGCCTTCTGTATTCGATGGAGCATTTCAACAACGTTAAAGCAAAACTCAAAAAAGGCGGCGCAATGGCGCAATGGCTTCCCCTCTACCAGCTTTCTCCATCCAATCTGAAGGTGATAATGCGAACTTTCGCGGAAGTTTTTCCGAACGTGGCCGTCTGGTACGGTGATTTAAACAGCGAGATGCCGACTCTTCTGCTTTTCGGTTCCGTTGAGCCGCTTCGCATCAATCCGGAAACACTGCTCAACAGCCTCAAGATGGAATCCGTAAAGAGGGATATGATCGAGTACGATGATCCGTTTTCATTTCTCAGTTTTTATATAACCGACAGGGACGGGGTTATGAAATTCGCAGATGACGCGCCGATTAATACGGATAACCGGCCTGTCGTTGAATACACTGCGCCAAGGCATATCTGGGAGAGGCGAAATAACGCGGTTGAGAATTTCGTTTCGCTAATAAAACTGCGCAAAAAAGCGTCGTCCCTTTTGCCGGGCTCGGACGATCCGAAGGTCAGCAATGAACTGGAGAAGTATTTTCGAGGCAGAACCGAAATGTTAAAGGCAAAAGCGGCGCACGCGGTTAGGAATTACAGTAAGGAGCTGGAGCTTTATAAAAAAGCCGCCGAGTTCGTGCCGCATGACCCATTCCTTGCCATGAGCGTTTTTGACATAGGTTATATGTATTACAGGCGCACCGACTTTCTCATGTCGTCAAAGCTTCTTGACTGGTCAAGGCAAATCAACCCCGATTTGCTCGAAGCGTATTTCTATCTCGCAAAATCCTATGAAAAGGAAGGGAAAAAGCAGGAAGCTTTTAATGTTTTAAAAGCCCTCGCCAAAAAAAGACCGGATATCGCCGAACAGCTTCTGAAAAAATAAATGTCATTCAAGTCGGACTGTTCAAGAATTCTATTAATCGTTTTATTAACAGTGGTAACGAAATGTTCATAGTGAAATTCCACGATTTAGCGTGCGATTACTGGTTTTAAAATTTGGAAAATAAAAAGCATTATATTTCCGTTGGTTAGTGCAGTTTTTCAATAATTATTTTATATAGTGTTTCAGTGCGCGGAATCCGACTCATGTTTTGCTGAGTTTTTTGGAATGGCCTGAATTTTAAAGGGGTTATACACGATTTTTTTTGAAAATTTTTTTTGCAAAGCTGTTCGTCAATGGTATATTGATTGCACTTTGGGGTTAGGTGTATTTTAAACTTTTCAATCGATAAGTGAAATTTTTCTTTGAAGAGGGGGTGAGAATTTGAAGAAAGTCAGTTTAATAGCCGCGATCTTTTTTGGTTTTGCTATGTTCCTGACCCAGCCGGCAGAGGCGGGCAGGTATGGCAACGGCTCGGATGCAAGAGACACTTTGCAGATAGGCGTGATTAAAACCATAGGCAATCGGCAGTTTACTCTGGAAACCAGGTTTGAAAAAACTGCGAAAACCTATTCTATTACCATGCATCCTAAAAGCTACGTCCTGACGAATTACCGAGGCACCTTTAAGCATTTTACCGATCTTAAAAAAGGTGATCTGGTTGCCGCTTACGGCTATATGAAGGACGGAAAATGGCAGGCTCGCCAGGTTAAGATTCTGGATCCGAACCATTACCTAGTTAAAAGGCTCGCAGCAGACGCTAAGGCTGGAGTTTATTACAAATCTGAAAGATAAATTGAAGGGGGTGAATTACATTGAGAAAAAGCTTTTTATTTAGTCTCGCGGCAGTCGTCGCTGTTATGTTCAGCTACACTGTTCCCGCGCATGCGAAAAGAGGTGATATCACTGATTTCGATAAGCGCGACTGGATGGTTGTTGAGCCGAAGGTTAGTGACGCTCCGCTAAGAGACTATGCACTCTGTTATGATGCAGGCGGTGTTGATGGCGCTATCGGTGTTATCGGTGTTCCGTCGATGAGAACCTACAGGCACATCAAGTGCGGTGTAGATATGCACAACTTCCCGTGGTCGGGATCCAACGCCGGTAACAACAACGGAACACCTGACGGCAAATACCTGTATGTTTCCGACAAAGGAGCCAACACGGTCGTTGAAGTTAATCTGCAGACCGGTTGGGCCGAGAGAATATTCGCTCTGCCGGTACCTTTTGGTATCCATCACAGCGCGGCGCTTTCGCCTAACGGCAAGTATCTGTGGGCCACCGGCGAACTGTCCGGCCGCATGCTGAAACTTCGCCTTGAAGACGGAGCGACAACCGTTCTGGAAATTCCGCCCGCACCTAGCGCGCCGGATTATCCCGATGCCGGTAAAGCCGGACGATACGTATTCTCCGGTAACTATTATCATTCTGCGGTTATGGTTTTCAGCCAGGATCCGTTCAAGCTGATTAAAGAAATTCCCGTGGGCAAAAACCCGCACGGAACCAACGTCAGCCCGACTAACAGGATCGTAACCGTATGCGACAAACTCTCCGCAACTCTGTCGATAATCGATACCGACAAGCTTAAAGTTGCCAGAGTTATTCCGGTTGGCGCGGGCCCGCTCCACAACCAGATTGATTCACTCGGGAAATACGACTATATTTCCTGCTTCGTTTCCGACTCTACATCCAAAGTCGATTTGATGAGGATGCAGCTGGTTGACGAGTTCCCGATTCATTACCGCGTTGGTCACAACTCCATCGCGCCTGATGACGCTTACTACATGTCGCAGAACAAGTTCTCCACAGGACTGTTCACACCGACAGGCATCGTATTTGCCGTTAACTTTGAATTGCAGGATATCGATGAATCAAGCGATACTTACGGCAAATCGGTAAAAATCTTTCCGGTTGACGGCGAGCCTCATGAAGCGCGCCAGATTTTCGCTTCCCTTATTCAGAGGTGGAACACCGGTAAAGGCGATGATCTCTTCAACAAGGGATACGACCTCGGTGACTGGCATGTGGACTTTGATCATGGCCCCGGCCTGAAGGGCGGAGTTCATCCGCAGTTAGAGCCGGTACATGCCGCGAACACCAAGAAATGGTGGGTTCCGCGTGACGATTCCAAACCTGGTATCGTCAAAAAAGGAGACGTTTACGAAGTTCATATCAAAGCGTTCTCGTACGGCTATGTTCCGAGGTTCATTCATGTTCCTCAGGGCGCCAAGGTACGTTTTGTCTTTACAAACATAGACAAAGCGGCCGGTCTTACGAAGAATCCTGACGTTACGATGGGCTTGGCTGTTTACGGCTACTACGGTCCTCGCACAATGATTATCGGTCCTCGCGGTATGTCAATGATTGCTGAATTCGTCGCCGACAAGGCGGGTGAATACGAATTCTACTGTCAGCATTTCTGCGGCCCGATACATCTTGAGATGAGGGGCACGTTCTTCGTTGATCCTCCGGGCGGCACTGCTTCGCAGTCTGTTGGAGACTACCAGTCTGTTTCCGAGCAGGAACAGCTGTTGGATGCAACTGAAGGCGAGTGGATTGTCGGTACTAACAAGTTGAGAAATACTCTTCACGAGGGTAGTGAACCAACGATTTAGTTTCTGACTTTAGGTCTTGAAACTGGAGACCGGGCTTTTTAGCCCGGTCTCCTTTTATTTTTTGCTATACTTAATAAAATATGAAATCAATAAAATATTTTTTGCTTTTTTCTTTCGCATTTTCTTTGCTTGCGGGCGGATGTTCGAAAGCGCCTGAAAAGAAAGAGCCGAAAATGCCTCCGGGGCAGGTTGTCACGAAATTCTTCGACCTTCTTGCTGAAAACGGCAAGCTGACCAACAGGGAAGCGTTCACAATGCTTAGCGGCGCCCGTCAGGAGATTAGCCAGGACTCTTTCCGGCGGTGGACCGAGTCCTTCAGCGGTGATACAAAAGTGAGAGTGGTAAAAACAATTCTTCCCGAAAAGCCAAACGATAGAGGCGAAATGATTGCCGTGGTAATGTTGGAAGCGGAAACCCCCTCGACATTCGGGGGCACTTTTACCACCACAAGCAAAATGCACCTCATACTTGATGAAGAAACAAACGAATGGAAAATCGATTACATTGGCGATTCCATAGACGAATCCGACTTTAAAAACGCTCCTGCCGATGCGAAGGCGGAGGATGCGGGGGAGACGCTCTGATGTTTAAACGTTTGGGTGACTGGCTTGAAGTTCGCCTTGGACTGCGGACTTTTTATGAAAAGCAGGTGGCGTATGTTCTGCCGGAAAGCATAAGCTTCTGGTCGTTTTTCGGAGGAATTACCATTGGCTGTATCCTCATACAGATACTTACCGGCATTTACATGGTCACATACTATATTCCCACGCCGGACCTGGCTCATCAAAGTATAAGTGAGATGTGCAACAACACCGAATACGGCGCTCTTATAAGAAATATTCACCGGTGGTGCGCAACCTTCGGAATGGTGTTTTTAACCATACACGCGCTTCATATAATGGCGCGCCGCGCCTACCGCCCCCCCCGTGAACTGAACTGGTGGATGGGGCTTGTACTGGCATTCCTATACCTTCTCCTGGTTATTACCGGCATTATCGTAGTGTGGGACTGGAGAAGCTACTGGGAGCTTATTATATGGGTTGATTGGGTGGATGCCATTCCAGGCATAGGCCCATATATTAAGGGGCCGATTCTGCAGGGTTTTACTCTGGGACGGAATTACGTTACCCATATATGGATACTGCCTATTTTACTTTTGGGTTTCTTTTTCATACATATAGTTCTTTTCCGCAGGCTGGGAATGTCCGACCGCGTTTAGCGGGTTTAGGGGGAGAGTAGGGAATGGCTGATAAAAAAAAGGTTTATAAGTGGTGGCCGCATTACCTTATTACGCTTGCGGTAGTAATGATCGTCCTCCTCGTCATTTTTGGCGTACTTGCCAATATGTACCCCGTGCCCGACGACGCTCCGAATGAGATACCACTTCCGGATTTTGGCGAAGACATTCCGGGCCCGGAGTGGGTTTTTCTCATGTTCTGGATACCTTTCTGGTACCTCAAAGGCAGGTTGAAAAAATATCTTTTCATAATGCCTCTTATTCCGATTTTAATTGCGGTGCTTCTCATTTTCCTTCCGTACTTTCACAAAATCCCCCTGCGCAAAATACCGGGGTTGGGAGCTCTTATAGCGAAGACCAAATCGATAAAATCCAATTTCCTGCGCGGTTTCGTGTACGCGATTCCTTCGATTCTGTTGGGTATCATTCTGGCCGTAGGAGTATATAGAAGCGGTCATCAGGCAAAGGTGCTGGGATGCGATTCCTGCCATAGCATGGCCATGGGAAAAAGAATGGCCATACCGCCTGTTGACGTGTTTTCATACTACAAAGTGGATCGCGCCAGACAGATTGGAGTGGGAAAATACAGGGCAGGCAAAACATCCGGCAAAATGACCGCCTCCGGTGAGATGGAGCAGGATTTGAGCGGGGAAGTGCAAAGTTACAAAGACGCAAACTGGCAGATGAGGCACATGTATGAACCCACGTTTACCTGGTAAAAGCGCCGGGAGTTCTTTTTTTCAGCTGTTAGCTTTTACCGCAACAGCTTTGTTTATATTTCTGCCGTCGCTGGCTTTGGCACAGCAGGCTGGAGGAGAAGCGGCAGATAGCGGGGTGGTGGCGCCCAAAGTTACCACCATGCAGAAATACACGGTATCGCAGTCTCCCGTAATAGAAGAGTTCATACTCCCCAGGAAATACAGCTACCCAGTAGCTGTCGTCGTTGATTCCAAAAATAGAATATGGTTTACGGAAGCGTCCGCCAATATGCTTGGGGTTTTAGACCCGAAAACACTTGAGCTGAAGGAATACAGAATTCCTTCCACAAAAGACTTTAAGGACATTGAGTGGGATTACGACCCTCGCAAAGGTGAACCGCCTGAAGAACTCGCGCAGAATTTCACCGTAGGCCAGCCGGGCTATATGGCCATAGCTCCCGATGGCGCCCTCTGGTTTGTCCTGCAGTATGGAAACAGCATCGTCCGCTTTGAGCCGGATAAGGAAAAGTTCACGGAACTTATTGTCCCGACTGTAAATTCCCGGCCTTACGACATCGCGGTTGATTCAAAAGGGGACGTCTGGTTTGTTGAAAAAAATGCCGGGAAAATCGGCTATCTTAATGTTGCGGAAAAGAGAATCACTGAATACAGCTTGGGGCCGTCCGCCAACCCTATGGGTATAGCCATAGACGATAAGGATAACATTTGGATTGGTGACGTAAGCGGCAACTATATAGGCAGGTTCGACCCGCAAAAGAAAACGCTGAAACACTTTCCGATAACGGTTCATCTGGCACAGCCAGGCCAGATGAGGTTTGATAAGAATGGGCTCCTATGGTTCTGTCAGGTGCACGTGAAACAGCTTGGAGTTTTGCTTCCGGGAATGCCCAATCCTAGCGTTGCGGAAATGCCCGGGTTTAACGCCGCCCCGCAGGCCCTGGTTACCGCGGATGACGACCTCATATGGTTTGTTGACAGCATGATGAACCGCATCGGCTATTTTGATTCGGCCAACATGGATTGGAATATATTTGAAATCCCCACTCCAAACGCCCAGCCTATGGGAATGGTGATTGACGCCAACGGCGATATCTGGTTTACGCAGAGCGGA
The DNA here is from genome assembly GCA_024275775.1 of Nitrospirota bacterium. Taxonomy (GTDB): domain Bacteria; phylum Nitrospinota_A; class UBA7883; order JACRGQ01; family JACRGQ01; genus JAJRYM01. The sequence goes on along the minus strand of JAJRYM010000066.1, from coordinate 5,132 downwards.
AGGAAGGCGAACAGCATTGCGAGGCTTGTTCGTTCCACAGTGCCTCAAAAAGAGTCCGCCGGATCTTCCCCCGGTGAACAAAAGATGCGGAGAGCTTCCTCCAATATGGACGCGGAAGGAAGCGGTTCGGGCATGTTGCTTGTGGGTGGAGCCATTGCTTTGATTATCGTTGTCGGCGGTTTCGTTTTTATAAGAAGCAAACGCTCAAAAGTCTGAAATATGATGCTTGGGCGTCGCCTGTTTTCTTTTATTCTCATGCTTTTCATGGCGGGAAATGCGTTTGCAGGCGATGTTATTACCGAATATAAACTCCCGGAGAAAAACGCCTTTCCGATTGGAATCAGGGTGGCGCCGGATGGAAGCGTATGGTTCATTCAGTTTAACAGAAATATTCTTACCCGTTTCAGCCCCGTATCGAGAGAGTTCTACCAATTCAAAATACCGACCTCCAAAAGCGGAGCCTCCGGCCTGGCGATCGACTCCAAGGGGAATGTGTGGTTTACGCAGGAGGATTCCGGCATATTGGCTAAATTCAACCCCCAGACCGAACAAACCACGGAATATCTCCTGCCTGATAGAAATACAAAGCCTGTCTCAATTCTTGCTACGCGTGACGATAAAATATGGTTTCTGGGGTGGAACGACGATACGCTTGTCCGGTTTGATCCCGATAGCGGCAAATTCAAGGCATTCAAAATTCCAACGCCGCTGAGCAACTCCTACGACCTTGCCGAAGATTCCAAAGGCCGCCTCTGGTTTGTGGAAAGGGCTGTCAACAGGCTGACCTTTTTTAATCCTGAAAAGGAGCTGTTCAAGGAGCATTTGATTGCTCTCAGGGTGCAGTCGCCGCGGGGTACAGGCGTGGACTCAAAAGGCAATGTCTGGTACGTCCAGCTCGTTGACCAGAAACTGTCCATGTACGACCCGGAAAAGAATAAAACAAGCACATTTAATATCCCAAAAAATAAAGGGACTCACGCGATGCTCGTCGATAAAAAAGACAACATATGGCTGATACAGAGAACGGATAACAGGCTTGTAAGATTTTCGCCCGCCGTAAAAGGTTTCCAGACTTTTGACATACCGACGAAAAACACCCTGCCGGCTTCGGCCGGTCTTGCGCCTAATGGCAACATCTGGTTTACGCAAATCGGTACATCGAGCATCGGTGTTCTGAATGTAAAGGCCGCTGGTGAAATGGCCAGCAAGCTTAGGGTGCGGTTCAAACCCCCCAAAGATATTTTTAAATGAGGCAAGCCGCTTCGCGCCGCTTTATTCTTTACGCGGTTTTCTTCCTTTCAGGCGCCGCCGGGCTTGCTTACGAGGTTGTATGGGCCCGGCAGTTATCCCTGCTTCTTGGAGTTAGCCTTTACGCTGTAACCGCCGTTCTGGTCGCCTTCATGGGCGGGCTCGGCATCGGCGCGGAATATTTCGGCCGAAAACTGGATAAAGGAGCCGACCCCCTGCGGCTTTACGCCGTTCTAGAAATCGGTCTTGGGGTATATGTTCTGCTCTTCCCCGTTTGGCTTAATGTCATGGAGAAAATTTATCTCTTTCTCCATCCCGGTTATGAAGGGGTTTCGGCTTACGTGCTTGCCATGAGGTTCGCGCTTGCTGTTCTTGTGCTCATACTTCCAACCAGCCTGATGGGCGGAACACTGCCGGCCATGGCGCGCTATTTCGCTAACTATGAACAGGAGTCAGGCCGTTTTACGGGAAGGCTGTACGCCATCAACACATTCGGAGCGATGGCAGGCTGTATCGCCGCCGGGTTCTGGATGATAGAGCATTTAGGGCTTTCCGGCGCTCTAAGGGCGGGAGCTTTAGTAAACATTCTGGCCGGCGCCGTAGTTTTTATTATCGCCCGCAAACCGTCTCCCGCATCGGCAGAACAGACGCCCCGACCTTCCGCAACGCCCGCTGAAGCTCCCGTTAGAGATAAAACCCTGCTCATAATGTTCGGCATATCGGGATTCTGTGCGCTTGGGCTCGAACTGCTCTGGACACGCCTGCTGGTGCTTGTGCTGAACAACACGACTTACGCTTTTGCCCTTATTCTGGCTGTATTTCTGCTTGGCATAGCGGCAGGCAGTGCGGTTACGGCGCGGCTTACCGCCCGCGCGCTTAAAGACGGCGCCCGCTTCTTCGCTTTTTTCCAGATAGGGGTGGGCTTTTTCGCCATTCTTTCCCTCTTGGGGTTCGCAAGGAACAGCGGGCTTATCGGTTTTATTAATTCCATTCTGGGCCCCGACAATCTGTTTACAAGAATTATCCCCGGCGGGGAGCAGTTGGCCGCGCCGGTTTTCTTTACCATTCTGATTATCTTTCCATGCACTTTCCTGATGGGTGGCGGGCTTCCGCTTGTCGTGAAGGCGCTCGCTTCGGGACGTGAAAAGCTGGGTGGCGACGTTGGCAGGCTGTACGCCGTCAACACTTTGGGAGCGGTTCTGGGCTCCATCATTACCGGCTACGCCTTTATTCCGCTGTTCGGAATCCAGAAAAGCCTGATAGGTCTCGGCTGGCTCGCCGTAGCCTCCGGCATGTATCTTCTCTGGGCGAGGTCGATGGAAAACAGGGCCCGCGCAACCGTTTTCAGCATTCCCTTCCTGCTCGCGCTTACGGTCTTTCTTGTCGTTCGGGGCGATATCTCCATGCTGTTGAGCACCCAGAAACTCGATGCCGGAAGCAGGATTGTTTTTTACGAGGAAGGCCCTTACGCCACCGTGCTTGTATCCCGCCAGGAATCCGATTTTTCCATAGGAAGAAAACCGCTCAAGCGGTTGTGGATTAACGGCGATCCTATAGCCGGAGCTTTTCGGGAGGCGCTTCAGCTTGAGCGGCTTCAGGCGCACATCCCGCTTCTGCTCCTGCCGAACCCCAAGGCCGGACTGATTATCTCTTTCGGAACCGGCTCAACGGCGGGCGCCGCGCTTGCCCATAATCTGGAAAGCGTGACTGCGGTGGATACTTCGCGCGAGGTTTTCAATGCCGGCCCGAAATTCGCCCCCGACAATCTCGGAGTTATGGAAAGTCCGAGGATAACTCTCGTGGAAGAGGACGGCCGAAATTTCCTTCTTACCACAAAAAGAAAATTCGATTTTATCTCCGCTGAACCGCCGCCTCCCTCCAACGCAGGCATAGTAAGCCTTTACACGCGGGAGTTTTACGAGCTTTGCAAAAAACGGCTGGCTGAAGGGGGGATAACCACGCAGTGGATACCGCTTCATCATCTATCAAAGAAAGATTTCAGGATGCTCGTCGCGGCCTTTCTGGATGTCTTTCCGCACGCCGCTATGTGGTACACCAAGTGGGACGCTATTATGATGGGGTCGGACAGGGAAATCGAAATCGATATCGAAAAAATAAGGGAAGGGATGAAAAACCCGAAGGTCGCCGAAAGCCTCAAAGGAATAGGGGTTATGAACGCCTATCAGCTTCTTTCCAACTTCATGATGGACAGCCCGGCGCTTAAAAAATTTGTAAAAGATACCCCTCCGCTTCAGGATGACAGGCCGGTGGTGGAGTTCACGGCGCCGAGGCTTGGAATAAGAAAAGGCGTGCGTGTAAAGGAAAAGAATTTAACGGCTCTGCTGGCGCACCGGACTTTCCCGGAAATAAAGTCGGCCTCGCCGGAAGAGAAAAAAATCTTCAGAAAATACTTCGATTCGCAAACACTTTTCTTCAAAGGGCAGGTTGAAAGAAGCGCCGGCCGCGTGGTGAAGGCTTCCCGTGATTACGCCCGCGCGCTGGAGTTAAATCGCGATAATAACGACGCAAGGTATACTTATGTGCGGCTAAACATGCTTGTGCTGGACAGCCTGCTGGCGAACAACCAGATAAAAGCCGGGCTTGACGGACTAAGAGAGACTGTTAGACTTGATATACATGGCTGGTTTAAACCTCAGCTTCATTTCATGCGCGGAATGTTTTTCGCCGCCGATAACCGGGCTTCCGCGGCCGCCGTGGAGTTTGAATCGGCCATCGGGCTTGACGATGGATATTTTCTGGCGAAGGTGAATCTGGCGGGCCTTTACCGCACGAAACTGGACAGGCTGGGAAGGGCGATAGACCTCTATAAGGAAACGTTGAAACTCAATCTGACCGAAAACGAAAGAGCCGCCATTATAAAAGTCCTGAAAGAGCTTGGTGAAAACGTGGATAACGCCATGGCTGAAAGCGCGGAAGCCGCCCCCGTGGTGTAAAATGAAAATAAAATTTTTTTGGAGGTGTGATGTGAGAATCTGGTTGCTTGTTTCTGTGCTTTTTGTTTCCTTCACCGCGATAAATGCCGATGCTTTCAAATTTCCTTTCGGGGGCGAAGACGGCCCGTCCAAAAGGGCCAAAAGACTGTATAGGGAAGGTCGGAGCGCCTATGGAAGCGCGAATTATTCTAAAACTGTTCAACTTGCCACAGATGCCATCAAGGAATACCCCGAATATGCCAAAGCGTACTCCCTGAGGGGAAAAGCGAAAAAGGACCTTGGAGATATCGATAACGCTGTTAAGGATGTCAATAAGGCGCTGAAACTTGATCCTAAACTGGGCGAAGCCTACAACATAAGAGCGCAGGTAAGCGAGATAATGGGCGAGATGGATAAAGCCGCCGCCGATTACAAAAAAGCTTGCGCCTCCGGCTACCGCGAGGCCTGCCAGTAAAAAGCGAAAATCTTCCGCCCATTAAAGCGGAGCGATTGAGGGGGCGCTTAAACCAAACCTAAGCCCTTAAGACTTTCAGGGGAGCGCACCCCTCAATGTGGTCGAAGTCGCGGTCTTTGTGTAGTAGGGTGAGCCCGTTTTCAATACATATTGCGGCGATAATACAGTCAACCGTTTTCCTGACGGTTTTGCCTCTTTTTCTGCACTGCCTGTATATTCGGGCCGACTCAAGGAAGGTTTCTATCCCTTTCGGCCCGTAGATAGGGAACTCCAGCATATAGCTTTTTATGGTCTCAAAATCCCGCTCCTTCCTTATCCCCTGGAGTATCTCGGTAAGGATTATTCCGGTAATGGAAATATCTTCTTCATCCTCTATAAGGCTGTGGAGGGTTTTGCGCTGGCTGGAGTTATTGCCTCTGAAGAAATCGATCCATACGCTGGTATCTACAAGAATCATACTCTGCTTTTCCGCATTT
>JAJRYM010000065.1 GCA_024275775.1 Nitrospirota bacterium | reverse complement strand
GAAATCCCGCTGGCGAAAAAGGCTGTGGCGGGCGGAAAGCTGGCGCTACTCGGTTTCTACAGGCAGGAAGAAACCGTATGGGTGAAAATGAAATAGAGTTTTTGATTCTTGCCGGAGCTTTTCCCGAAGAGCATAATAGATTTTAGGAGGGGAACAATGGCTGGTCGAATTAGGGAGCCGGCGGTGGCCGGGAGTTTTTATCCGGCATCGAAAGAAAAAATTTTCAAAGCGCTCGACTTCCATCTGGGCGAAAGCGAAGGGCTGAAAGGAACGGTGGCAGGCGCCATCTCCCCTCACGCCGGGTGGGTCTATTCCGGGCCTGTGGCGGGGGCGGTTTTCGGATCCATCGAAGTGCCTGAAAACGTGATTCTCGTGGGGCCGAACCATCACGGCCTCGGCGCGAAGGCGGCCATAGACAGTTCCGACGGCTGGAGCTTTCCGTTCGGAACGGTGCCGGTCAACATGGAAATAGCCGGCGATATCGCCGACGACTGCCCCGACGTGCGATTCGACAACATGGCGCACGCCTTGGAGCATTCGATAGAGGTTATCGTACCGTTTCTCTGCGCGAGAAATCCGGCGGTGAAAATCGTGCCGATAAGCCTTTTTACGGACGACGCCGATACTGTTCACCGGCTCGGTTCGGCGATAGCGTCGGCCGCGGATGAACACGGGGCGCTGGTGGTGGCCAGCACCGACATGACCCATTTTCTGCCGGACGAACAGGCGAGAAGAATAGATGCCGATTCGATAAAAATAATCGAATCTATGGATTACAAAAGAGTTCTCAGCTGGGTTAAAACCGCTCACGCGCTGTGCGGTGGAACGCCGGTGGCGGTTCTGCTAAAAGCGTGCGGCGACCTCGGCGCAGGCAAAGCGGAGCTGGTTAAATACGCCACATCGGGCGATACCGGCGGAAGCAGGGATTCGGTGGTCGGTTACGGCGGATTTACCGTAGCCTAGCCTTTTTTACCGGAAATGTTCAGAAGGGCCGCGCCTCCGTATATGGTGAAAAGTACGCCGAGGCAGAAGCTCAGAAAACCGCCTCCGGTAATGGCCGAATAAAAGAGGTAAAGTCCGCCGATTATGAGCGCGATGGAAACGAGCAGTACAGAACCGGATTTGGCGGTTCGCGCGGCGGAATTCTGGAAGCGGGGCTGTCTGATACGGTAGCTGAGTCCGTTCAGGAACGCTCCGGCCGGACGTTTTCCGGGGCGCGTCGAGAGAGCGGAGCTACAGTACATGCACCGGATATCGTCAGGCCTGTTCGGGCAGGCGCAGTTGGGGCATTCGACAACCGGCCATACCGGCTCCGACCGGTTTTTCCCTCCGCTTTTTCTCCTCCTCATCGGTGATTCGACTCTATCACGCGCTTAATAAGTTGTAAACCTACCGAGCCGGCATGCGGCGAAACGGCGCCGTCTATCTCTTCCACAAGTTTAACGAGCTCTCCTATGGAACGGCCGGCCCGCTCAAGAATGAATTCGGCTCCGCGGGGGGTAAGCGCAATCTGCCTGTCGGCCGCCAGTTTTTTTATAATCTCCTTTTTTTCTTCATCTCCGGGCTTTTGGATTTTTACGACCATCCCCGAAAGGAGCCTGCTTGAAAGGTAGTCGGGAAGAAACGAAACCATTGCTGGAGACCGGTTCATCGCCACGGCAAGATGCGCCTCTTTTTCGGAAAGGCTGTTGAAAAGGTTGAACATCTCATTGAAAAAAGGCAGGGAGTTTTCGTTGACCGAATCGAGGTCGTCCATGCAGACGATATCGTGGCGGGCCAGGAATTCCATCGCCCGTTTCAGCTCTGTTTCCGGGAGCGCGGCCAGATTTACGGCGGAGGCGTAAACTTTTTCCTGTTTCCCCGGTTTTAGGGATATCCCTTTTAGCAGATGGCTTTTCCCGCTTCCCGCAGGGCCGGTTATAACAAGGCTTCTTATGGAATCGTCCGAACCGAACATCCCGGCGGCCGAGGCCGGTATTCTGTTTGATTCCCCTTCAAAAAACCGCTCCAGCTTATAGAGCTCCCTCTCCGGAAGCGTAAGGCTGAACCTCAGTTGCTCTCTCTTCATCCCTTTCGTCTCTTTTTTTCGTCGGGGGAACCACAAAAGTAGTTTTTTTATTACCTTAAAATATGCTTTACCTTGACTATGGCTGTTCGCCGGTTTAGTATGGCACTAAAAGCAGAATTGATGGAGGGTTTTTTGCGCCCATGCAGGAAAACGGCCGTATTGAGATAATGCCGGAGGAGCTGGCGAGCCAGATAGCCGCCGGCGAAGTCGTGGAGCGGCCGGCATCGGTCATAAAGGAGCTGGTTGAAAATTCGCTGGACGCCGGCTCTTCGTCGATTGAAATCGACGTTTCTCTCGCAAGGCGGCGGTTCAGAATAAAGGACGACGGTTGCGGCATCCCGGCCGACTCCATCGAGAAGGCTCTCGCCCGCCACGGCACCAGCAAGGTTCACAATCTGGACGACATCTTCGGCATAAAAACGTTCGGCTTCCGCGGAGAGGCGCTCCCTTCGGTCGGCTCCGTAAGCAGGCTCACCCTCTCCTCCTGCGCCGACGGCGCAAAAACGGGAAAAACGATAACCGTGGAAGGAGGAAAAACGGTTTCGGCAACCGACGCTCCGCCGGTAGCCGGCACGGAAGTTCTGGTGGAAAACCTTTTTTTCAATACTCCCGCAAGACGAAAATTCGCCCGTTCCGACACGACGGAAATGACGCACATAACCTCCAGCGTCATACAGGCGGCGCTTGCCAACCCGCAGGTGAGGTTTTCCTTCGTAAGGGACAAAAAACGGGTTTTTGAACTGCCTCCAGCCGGCAGTCTGCGCGAAAGGATTCGCCAGATATTCGGCGGGGAGTACGCGGAAAGGCTTGTGGAGACCGATTATTCCGACGGCTTAATAAAAATTTCCGGCATGGTCGGAAAACCGGATTTCAACCGCGCCACCTCAATGGACCAGTACTTTTTCGTAAATTCCCGCCCCGTTAAGGACGCGCTTCTAAGAACCTCCGTCGCGCGCGCGTACAGCGATCTTCTGCCGAGAGGCCGGAAACCGGTTATCTTTTTCAAAGTCGATATCCCGTTCGATCAGGTGGATGTTAACGTCCATCCGACCAAGGCGGAGATACGGTTTTCCGAACCGGGCAGGGTTTCATCGGCCATAGTGGCGGCGATACGAAAATCACTCGGCAAATCGGCCGTGCCGGTTTTCTCGCAGGAGAGAACGGCCTGGAACAGCGGCGGCGGTTTCGAGCCGCGCCCGCAGGGAGCCGTCGCCATCCACCCGGAAACCGGCCGGGACGCCGGGTTTGAACGGTCGTTCGAGCTGTGGAGCCTGCCGTTGAGGGAAACTCCCGAACAGTCGTCCACAGCCCCCGCTCCCGTCCCGACGCACGGGCGTCTTTCGGAAAAAGCTGTTCCTATAGGCCAGGTTTTTGAAACCTTTATTTTAATGGAGGAGGGGGAAAAACTCGTTTTCATGGATCAGCATACGGTTCACGAACGGATACTGTTCGAGCGTTTAATGAAAAAATTCCTCGATTCGGCCGTGGAGCGCCAGAAACTTCTCGTTACCGCCACCTTCCAGACCAGCCCGACCAACGCATCTCTGATACGCTCCCATCAAAAGACCTTCGGGGATTTGGGATGGGGGCTGGAAGAGTTCGGCGAAGACTCTTTTATCGTGCGGGAGGTGCCGGCCCTTCTTGTCGGAAAAGATTATCCGACGATAATCCTCGAACTTTCCGAAACGATAGCAGGCAACCGCGAGGCCGATTTCAAACAGATGATGTCCGGCCTTATCGCGAGCATGGCCTGCAGGGCGGCCGTAAAAGCGGGCGACAGGCTTACGCTTCAGGAGATTTCGGCCATGGTCGAAGAACTCGGCAGAACCGAGCTTCCATTCACCTGCCCCCACGGCAGGCCGGTGGCGCTGGAAATAGACAAACAGTCGCTACGCGCCGGCTTCGGACGGTAAGGCTGAAAGAAAGCCTCTCTAATATTGCGGACGCGGCCGCATCCCTCGGCAAGCGCCGAAAGTTCCGTGGAACCGCCCTACTTTTTCTTCTTGCCGGTTTTCGGCGGCCCTTTGCGGAATTTTCTCAGCTGTGATTTATACCACCTGCTTTTCGGCTCGAGTTTTATGGCGCGGTTGATCCATTCGACCGCCTTCCCGCTGTCGCCTGCGCGGTAGTAAATTTCGGAGAGGGTATCCATGTAACCGGCGCTGTTCGGATTGAGCTTCAGTGACGCTTTTGAAATCTTTTCGGCCTCTTTCAGGTTTTCGCCACTTACCGCCATCGCCCACGCGAGCCGGTTCAGAACGGAAGCGAAATCCGGCTCGATTGCGAGCGCTTTTTTCGCGTACAGCTTCACGTTTTCGTAATCCTTCTTCTTGTTGTACACGGTTACCAGACCGTAAAGAGCGCGCAGGTTGCCGGGCTCCTTTTTCAGCGCCGAGTTGAAACCTTTTATGGCCGCATCGTACTTTTTGCGGGCTATGGCGGCCAAAGCGGTGTTGTTGTTATTTTCGGGGCTGTCGGGGTCGAGAGCGGCCACCATCCGGAGTTCGGATTCGGCCTTCGCGTCTTTTCCCTGTTTCAGAAACCATCGGGCCAGCTCAAGATGCCCTTCAACGTTTTCCGGATACCGAGCGGCGAGCTTTTTGGCGGTTTTAACGGCGTCTGCGCTCCGGCCGAGCTCTTTTTCAAGCCTCAGTATGGTAACAAGATCGCGCGCGCTCATCGGCCGGGACGCCAGTTTTTTCGCGTAAAACGCCAGGGCTTTTTCATTCATCCCCTGCGCGCGATAAAGCCGGAAAAGACGGTCGGCGGCTATCCTGTTTTCCGGAGCATTCCGGGTAATCAGTTCCAGAATTCTTATCTGGCCGTCCACATCTTTGGTGTAGGCGTAATACTCTGACAGTTTTTGGGCTATCGATTTCGTATCGGGATTTTTTCGCAGGTACTCTTCAAAATGCGGCACAGCCTCATCCAGCCGGCCGGCGTCTTCAAGCGCGACTGCCAGTTTAAGCGTTAAATCGCCCCTGCCGGGCTTCAGCCGCCGCGCCGCCGCATACTGTTCGACGGCCGATTCGTAATCGCCTTCCTTAACCAGAATATCGGCCAGTTTTTCAAGAGCGGCCGGGTGATTGGCGGCGAAAAAGGCGTAAATATTTTGTGAAATTTTATCTTTAAGAATTTTTTTGCTCGCCATATCTACGTACCACATCCCGCTGGCCGCGAAAAATGCCAACAGAATAAAAATGCGAAACAGCGGGCTTGAAGGAGTTCCAAGGAAACTTTTTTTCCGGCGCGCCCGTTTTTTAATGGCTTTATCGATATTTTCGGCGATAACCTCTTCCGTGCTTTTGCTTGCTCCCCCATCCGTGCCGTTATCGAACGGCATGACGCAGTTTCCCCGAAAGATAGCGCCTTCTTCCGTCCGGAGCGCAGGCGTATCTATGGCGCAACCGGTATAACTGTCGCGAAGCATGGAAACCTTCCTCCCGGCCTTTATCCTGCCGGTAAGCCGTCCCATGTTCAGAACATGGCCGGCGTTGACTTCCGCGTTCACATTGCCCGATTTGCCGACAACGAAAACGCCGTCGGTCAGAACTTTGCCGGTGAACTCGCCGTCGAACCGGATGGTGCCCTTGAATTTAAGGGTTCCGTCCATGCGGACGCCGTCGCCGAAATATGAATCTACGCTCATTGTTCAGATATTGACCGGCCGTATTCCGCAAGTCAAGGCGTTGTTGCAGGCGGGGAAAGCGTTTACACCCCCAGCCGGCGGGCTGTTTCCATGAAAATATCGTACGATTTCTTTCCGTAAAGACAGAAAGTGACTGTGCGGATATCGCTCCCCGATTCCAGGTAATCTTTCGCCGTGTTCAGCATTATTTCCGCACATCTTTCAATCGGGAAACCGAATATTCCGGCGCTTATCGCGGGGAAGGCGATTGTTTTAAAATTATATTCATCGGCCAGTTTAAGGGAGTTCAGCGTGGCGTTTTTAAGCTTTTCGTCTTCGTTCCCCTCGCCCATCCTCGGACCGACGGCATGAATCACATGTTTCGCTTTAAGATTCCCGCCGGTCGTTATCACGGCACCGCCGACGAAAGTTCCGCCTGCCTTGTCGCACTCCTCCTGTATGGAAGGCCCGCCGCGCTCTCTTATCGCGCCGGCTACCCCCCCTCCCAGCACAAGCCGGGCGTTGGCGGCGTTAACGACGGCGTCCCTTTCCAGCAGGGTTATATCGCCCTCGACTATCTCTATTCCCGAAATTTCTTTTGCCATGCTCACTATAATCCTACAATAAAAATGTTATAAACATCAGCTTCGGTCAACCGAATAAATAGACAGATAATGAAAAAGAAAAAAGAGATTTTAAACCCGCGCGAAGGCGATTTTCCGTGCCGCAACATTTCCGTGGAAATGCCGTACCCCCGCACGAAACCGGATATAGAAGGTTTTCTTTTCTATCTGTATCACGGCGACGCGGAGGTTTTCATAGGGCACGACGGCGAGTGGTACCTGCGCGTAAGGGGAAAATGTTCGCAGTTGACGGCCGACGGCAGGTGCAAAATAAAAAACCGGCAGGCGGATGAATGCCTTCAGCACGGGCACGGCGTAAAAACCATAAAAGACGCGGCAAGGTTCCGCTTCCGCGATGAGTATGAGCTTCTTTCGCATCTCAGGGAAAAAAGGCCGGCCCTTTTCCGAAAACTGCACCCGGACACACAGAAGCTCGCGGACAGCCCGCCCGTTAAGAAAAAAACCGTTGCGGCCCCGAAGAGCGTAACGGCCGGAACGCTCGACGGCGGGCACGAATGCGCCGAATGCGTATCATGCTGTACCTACATAAACATTATTGTGGAAAAGCTGAGGAAAGCGGGCGATATCGATTCCTTTCTCTGGTATGTCTATCATGACCGGTGCGAAGCGTATCTCGACAACGACGGCGACTGGAGCGTTCTTTTCAGATTGCACTGCGCGAACCTGAACGATTGGGGGCTTTGCGGGATATACGACCGGCGCCCTTCAATCTGCAAGAGGTTTTCCGTAAAAGACTGCCACGGCGACGATCTGCACGGCACCGTCAGGCAGTCGTTCAAAACGGAAAGGACGCTTATGAGATACCTTTCGATAGCGCGGCCTGGGCTTTTCAAAAAACTGAGCCCCGAATTTCAGAGGCTGGGAAAAATCTGAACCGGCTGAAGCCGAAAAGATTATTTGAATCTTTTCTTCAGCTCGCCCAGAACTTCGTCCGGCGGGATATCCTGCGCGGCGAGCGCCACCATCATGTGGAAAATAAGGTCGGCCGCTTCATAGACCGTCTCTTCCCTATCCTGATTCTTGCACCCTATGACGAATTCAACCGCTTCCTCGCCGATTTTCTTAAGGTAGGCGGCATCCCCTTTTTTAAAAAGAGACGCCACGTACGACCCTTCCGGAAGCTCCCTTTTTCTCTGCTGTATGATCTGATAGAGCCGGTCGAGCAGATTTTCGTTATCCGGCGACGCCGGTTTTGCCAGCTCGTCTCCGGCTGAAATTTCATCGAAAAAACAGGTCTCCTTGCCGGTGTGGCAGGCGGGGCCGGCAGGGTCAACCGTTATCAGAAGCGTGTCGGCGTCGCAGTCGTACTCCATCTTCTTAACCTCTTGGGTATTGCCGCTTTCTTCCCCCTTCTTCCATATTTTCCCGCGTGAACGGGAATAGAAGTGGGTCTGACCGGTTTTTCGGGTTAGTTCGATGGTTTCAGGATTCATCCAAGCCAGCATCAGCACTTTGCCGGTGCCGGCAGACTGCACTATCGCCGGGATAAGCCCGCGAGGGTTGAATTTCAATTCGATATTTTTCATAACCGCACCGCCACTCCTTTTTCCGCGAGATAGCGTTTCACGTCTCCGACCGTCTTTTCCCCGAAATGGAAAATCGAGGCCGCAAGCGCCGCGTCCGCCCCCGCTGAGGTGAATCCCTCGTAAAAATGTTCCATGGTTCCCACGCCGCCGGACGCGATTACCGGGATATCGACGGCATCGGCAACG
>JAJRYM010000064.1 GCA_024275775.1 Nitrospirota bacterium | reverse complement strand
GAAAAACAGCTCCGCTCCGTAACGGCATCAACCCGCGAGGACGCGCGCGAACTGCTGGAAGCCGCCGCGAAAGTGCCGGTAAAGACCGACGTTACCGTCTATCCGTTCGAGCAGGCCAACGAGGCGCTCTGCGATCTGAAAGCGAGCAGAATAAACGGCGCCGCTGTCCTCAAAGTCCGCTAGTTTCCGCTTTTGTCTTGGCGAGGATGCCGAAGGTATCCGTGGCCATCTCTCCCCTCTTGAGATTAGCTTCGCCCAATTAGAATGTCTTTGCGAGGGTACTCCTGTACCCGAAGCAATCTCTCTTCTCTTGAGATCACCACAGCCATACCTGCGGCGCATGGGTGACGACCGGGTTGTTATTGAATCCCTTCCTTGTGAGAGTCAGCTAACGTGAGGAAGGGAAAAAGGGAAGGTTTACCTCTATTCTTTTTGCACTATCTACGGGGCTTGTTCAGATGAGCAGTTGGATGAAAAGAAGCAGAATCGCTACACCGAGAGGCCACTGGAAGCGGTCGATATAGCTTACGAATCGGGTTGACGATATTTCGCTTTTCCGCAACGACTTAATCGATTTTATTACCGGCGTGATATCGAAGATTCCGTTCCGCGACGATACGAAAAGCCCGCCCGTCAGGTCGGCTATCTCTTTAAGCGATTTGCTGTTCTGGCGCGTTAAAACCGTTTCGCCCGAAGAATCCTTTTTATAGCCGCGCAGTGTCCCATTTTCATCGCGCATAGGTATCGGCACGCCCGCTTCCGAGCCGAGCCCGACAGTATAAATATGGATTCCCTTTTCCTCCGCCTCTTTCGCGATTTCAGCCGGGTCTCCTTCGTTATCCTCGCCGTCGGTTATTAAAACTATCACCCTCGATTTCGCTGAACTTCCTTCAAGCGATGCCATCGCCTTGCGGAGCGCGCCGGATATATCGGTTCCGGCCACGGGGATGGAGTTGAAACCGACAGCATTGAGGAAAAGCCTGAATGTGGATATATCGAGCGTCAGCGGGCATTCCACCCCGCTGGCGCCCGCGAACAGAAGCAGGCCGAGCCGGTTTCCTTCAAACGCTGTGGCAAGCCGCTCCACCTCCTTTTTAGCCTTTATCAGCCGGCTGGGCGCGATATCTTCCGCCGCCATGCTTAGCGACGTATCTAGCGCTATAACGATATCCACGCCAACCCGCTTAACCTCCTTCGGCGCCACGCCGAACTGCGGGCGGGCGAGCGTAATTACGATGAAGACAACCGCCGACAGAAACAGCGCGAATTTAAAGAGCCGACGTCGGGCGCTGAAATTTTCGAGCAGTCTTTTAGCCGTTTTCGGATTGGCGAATTTCGCAAGCCTCCGTTCGGCCTGCCCGTTGAACAGCACGAACAGAACCGCCATAACCGGCGCCAGCGCCAGCAGGTAAAGAAATTCCGGCGCGCCGAATTTCATTCCGGCAGTCTCCTGATAAAATAGGCGGAGGCGAGCCATTCGGCGAGAAGCAGGATAAGCGCCAGCCCGGCGAGATATCCGAACTCCTCGGTATATTCGTAAAAAATTCTGCTTTTCACCTCGGTTTTTTCCAGCTTGTCTATTTCCTCATAAATTTCGCCGAGTTCCTTCTCGTCGCGGGCGGCGAAATAGCGCGCGCCGGTTTTTTTGGCGATTTCCTGGAGAAGAGCCTCGTCTATTTCGCTTCGCACCGGCACTTTGCGACTGCCGAAAAGCGGGTCGGGCACGTTCATATAGAAAGTGCCCGGTTTTCCCAGCCCTATCGTATAAACCTTTATCTTCTGAGATACGGCGAGGTCTATGGCGGAGCGGGGGTCTATCAGGCCGCGGTTGTTTACGCCGTCGGTGAGCAGAATAAGAATTTTGGATTTTGCTTTCGAATCTTTCAGGCGGTTTACGCCGTTGGCAATCGCCATGCCGATGGCCGTACCGTCCTCAATCATTCCGCTTTTTACCGGCTCTATGAACGCGCTCAGAACATTGTAATCGAGCGTAAGCGGGCACCGCGTAAAACTCGTTCCGGCGAAAAGGACAAGCCCGATGCGGTCGTTACTGCGATGGCTGATGAAATTTTTTATGGCGTTTTTGGCGGCGTCCAGCCGGGACGGTTTGACGTCCGTTATGTTCATGCTGGTGGAGATATCCAAAGCCAGAACTATGTCTATGCCGTAACGGCTGATGAACCGATAACCGTGCCCCGTCTGCGGGCGGGCCAGCGCGATTATAAGAAGAACCGCCGCGGCGGTTCTTAAAAAAATCGGCGCGTTGCGGAAGCGTATGGCAGGAGCCGGCGGAATTTTCCTTAAATGCCCGACAGTCGAAAACCGCAAACCGATTTTGCGCGCCTCCAGCTTTCGGGCGAACATTTTCAGCCAAAGCGGAAGCAGAAGCAGTAACAGCAGAAACCAGGGATACGCCAATCTCATAATGGCTAATAATTATGCCCGAAGCTGTCCGCTATGAAGCAACTTTTTATTATCGAAATGATATAATTTCGTTTATCGCCTCACCGATTATATAATTATGACATTAATGACATATAGCCAAACCGTTACTACCCGCCCATGCTGTTCATAAAAGCCGCCGACAAAGACGAACTTCAGTCCGGCGGCAAAAAGTGCGTGGACGCCGAGGGGCGTTTCATCACGCTGGCAAGGCTGGACGGCGGTTACTTTGCCGTTGATAACGCATGCCCCCATCGCGGCGGCCAACTGTGCGACGGCACGGTGAAGAAAGAAGCCGGCGAAATAGTCTGCCCCCTTCACGGCTGGAATTTCGATCTGAAAACCGGCCGTTCACCCTACGATGTGAGTGACGGCCTGAAAACCTTCGCCGTGGAAGAGAGGGAAGACGGCGTTTACGTGGGCATTCCGCGCAAAGATGCTCTTCCTCCCCGCACCGACTACCTCGAACCGTGGCGCAGACGGCGGGATAGCATCGAAACCGGCATGGAGATGTTGCATCATCTGGCCGACGGCTGGATAGGCGCGCACGGCTACACCGAGCCGATGGGGCCTGAGAAAAGGGAATCGCTCTGGGACAGACTTCTTTTCCTTCCGCGCCAGGTTTCCGGCTTTCCCCTTCCCGACGGCGCTCCGGTACGGCTTGAGACGGTGATAGGCAAAAGCTCGAAAAAACCGATAACCATCAGCATGCCTGTTTACGTTTCCCACATGAGTTTCGGCGCGCTCTCCAAAGAGGCGAAAACGGCCCTTGCGCGCGGATCAAGAATGGCCGGCACGATGATATGTTCCGGCGAGGGCGGCATGCTTCCAGACGAAAGGGAAGAAGCCGGCGCGTACATCCTCGAAATGGCTTCCGGCTATTTCGGCTGGACGGAGGAGAACATAAAAAAAGCCGACGGCATCGAAATAAAAATGGGGCAAGCCGCCAAAGCCGGCATGGGCGGAATGCTTCCCGCCAAAAAAGTAACGAAGGAAATATCCGCCACAAGAGGGATAAGCGAGGGAGAGGATGCTATAAGCCCCTCGCGTTTCCCGGATATCGCCACTATCGCCGACCTGCGCAGGCGCGTAGAAGAAATCAAGCGCATAAACGGGGGGAGGCCGGTCGGTATAAAAATGGCCGCTTCCCGGATTGAAGAGGATATCGCCTCGGCGCTTGAATGTTTTCCTG
>JAJRYM010000063.1 GCA_024275775.1 Nitrospirota bacterium | reverse complement strand
CTTCCGTCCACGCAAACGACAACCTGCCCGCCTTTTATGGGAGCGCCGTTTTTCATGATAAGCGCGTCCACGTTTATTCTTCTGGTAACCCGCTCGCATACGGAACCAAGCTGTGAAGTAGGAACCTCCCCCAGCCCTTTGGCCCCCATGGCAACAAGGTCATAGTCCGATGCTTCCACATCTTTTACAAGCTCCTCGTAGTTTTTCCCTTCCGACATCTTGCGCACGCCCTTAATGCCCTTTTCCCCGCATCTTTTATCAAACACATCGAGGAAAGAGTCGGATATTATGGTCAGCCCTTTTTCGATGAGAGTGCCGTGAATTTCGCGTTGCCGGGCAAGTTCTTCCGGCAACTGGTATCTTTCCGGCAGTCCAGGCTCCATCTGCGTAAACCTTGTCTCGTGCAGTTTGGCGGCGTAAGTATGATTGCCGGTTAACGTCGAACCGTATTCCTTTGCCAACTCCAGACTGAAATCAAGCCCCCAAAGCGAATAGCTGGAATTATCCAGCATCACAAAAATATTTTTATACAACTGTGTTCCTCCCCATCGCTAGAAAATGTACAGAATCGAATATGTAAGACTGCTCGTAACCAGCAGGCCGGCAAAAAACGCTATGCAAATTTTGCCGATTACCCTGTGCCTTCGTTCGGCCTCTGGAAGCATTTTGTTAATCAACAGCGCCGTACCGGCGGGAATAAAATAACCAAACCCAAGAAAACAAGCTTTATAAATTAGCCCCAGCCCCGGATGATGGGACGGCCACCAGCCATACAGCACCCAAAGCAGAAAAGCAAACCAGACCAAACCCGCCCCCCAAAGGATTGGGGAGGGGGGTATCCTGCCATCTTTTAAAATCATGGTCGAAGAATCCCTCCTGACCGCAGTTCTGAAACCGGTGATAATCATATATATGGAAAAGAAGGTCGAAAGCGTGACCATAAGGAAATGGACGTAAAGCGTAGGCTTGAAAAGAGTGGAATACATCCAGCCGGCGTTTTCAAAGTCTATGGTGTCGTTAAAACTGCTGTAGCCGAGGCGGCGGATTTTGTAGTAGTAGAGAAAATAAATAAACATCGCGCACATTGAAGCCAGAATCATCCGGTGATGGGAAAGTCCCTTGCCCTTCATCCCCTGGTACCCAGCAATTATGAAAAGAGCGGTAAAGAGAATCGCAAGGGTTATGCTTAAATCCGAGCCCAAGTTGGAGCGTACCGACAGGAAACCGGGCCCTGCAAGGGTTGTTGCCATTTTGCTATGTTCCTCTGTTGCCTTTCAAATAAGCCTTTTATGATAGATGCTGTAGCTTTAAGCGTCAATCAGTATTGAAAACAGCGGTTATAAGTTCCTGTTTTTCAATAAAAAACCGAGCAGTTATTATAATACAAAAGGAGCCCGTTTAGTCCGCTTTTCCTGCATTTTCACGAACTATCTTGAAAAGCTCTATCGACGCCGCTTTCGGCCCTTCCTGCTCGAAACCTTCAATGCCCAGCCGCGTCCGAATCTGCCCCACCTTCACTCCCTGCCTGTACATCGCCTCGAACAGGCGCGAAGCCACTTTCTCGTGCTGTTCCTTTCGCTGGGGCGCGCCAAAAGGATTGGCAAAGTAGGTATGCACAAGCCCTTTCTCGTCGGTCGTTCCTTTGGCGAGCCTTGCGCCGTTGCGGAAAATATCCATCGCCGCATTCCTATCGGCTTCGATATCGATAAGAGAGCCGTTCCTGTCGCCGTGATCGTAATTGTTCGCGTAAAGGAAAAAATCTACGGGATAACCGCGCACCACGTTGTGATAGGGAGTTATAGGAATAACCAGACGCGCGTTCTTTCTGTGGGGATTCATGAAAATAGAGCGGTCTATTTCTTCGTAAGCGTAGCCGGGCGCGAGATCGTCCAGCCTTACGAAAGCGCCTATTTCAGTACCGTAGCCGAGCACCCGGCCGTCGTCGCTAACGGCAAGGCTTCCCATATCGTCGAATATCACTTTCATGTCCGAAATATGCTCACCGGCCAGATTCCTTAGCGCTTCGAGGGTTTCCGATTTTCCAGCGCCGCTGTCTCCCATCATAACCACGTTCGCCGACCCGCCGTTTTTCAGGCATAGGTTTACCATCGCTCCGTGCACAGGCATCCGGCCCATGTTTATCATCCTCACGTTATGCAGAGTGAGAATGATTTTCTTCATGTATCCGAAATAATCCACCTCTCTGGAGTGCTTTACGAAACCTGTAAGGATGCCTGTTTCCCTGTCTTCGTAAAAACCCGTGTTGCCTTTCAGCTCGTCGCCCGTTATCCCGAAAAAGATAACGAGGTCTGGCGTTTTATCAACAATCTCTTCAAACTGTGCGATTTCAAAAGATTCGCCAGAGAAAGCGCCATGGAGCTGAAATCCTGGTGAAAATAGACAAAAGCAGTGCATCCCCCAACCTTAATCGGCAGGCAGAACCACAGCGCGGGGGCGATTGTTTCAATCTCCGCAGGCATGGCCTGGATTTCATCGAAACCGCCCTTCCGCTTGTTGGCGTGCGTGTAAAGAATCAGCGGGGATTCAATAACCGTAAGACGGACAAACGGAACCGAACTGAAAGCGCTGAGAAATTCCGGACAGTTCCAT
>JAJRYM010000062.1 GCA_024275775.1 Nitrospirota bacterium | reverse complement strand
TCTTCAAAAAAAGCATCGTCTCGGATTACATACTGGAAAAAGATTTCATCTTCGCGGGACTGACCTTGAATTCCGAGGAGTTCAAACTCTATAATGAGATATACCAACTGCTGAGCGGGAAGCTGGCCAAGCCGAATCTCGTAATTTTCCTGACGGCGGGTACGGACGTCCTTATTAAAAGGGTGAAGTCCCGCGGCCGGAAGTTCGAGGTCGGCATAACGGAAGAATATATCGAGGAGGTCAACCAGGCCTACCACCGGTTCTTCTTCGGTTACAACGCCGGCCCCCTTCTGCAGGTTAACTGCAACGATATCGATTTTGTGAACAACGAGGAGGATTTCGAGAAACTGCTCGACAAGCTCTCTTCTCCGATACGGGGGAAGGAGTTTTTTAATCCGCTTGGATCAAACTGATTTGACCGGGACGGGAATTCCGCCGTACGACTGACGCCGCCGCGACCACAGCCGGCGCGCTTTCTTAGCGATTGCCGTCTCCATCGAATCCGCATGGAGATGAAAATGGATAAGGTAACGACCCTCAGCATCGCCAAACAGAAACATGAAGGCCGGAAGATAACCGCGCTTACAGCTTACGACGCCCCTTTCGCCGAGATGATGGACGACGCGGGCGTTGATATTACCCTCGTGGGCGATTCCGTAGGCATGGCGGTGCTTGGCCGTTCCGATACCCTTTCAGTGACGATGGAGGAGATGATTCATCACACCCGCGCCGTTTCGTCGGCCGTCAAGCGGGCGATGGTCGTGGCCGATATGCCGTTTATGTCGTTTCAGGTTTCGCCGGAAAAGGCGCTCGAAAACGCCGGTCGCCTCGTTAAGGAAGGCGGGGCGCATGCCGTCAAGCTGGAAGGCGGGCGGAGCATGGCGGAGACGATAGAGAAGATTGTCTCGGCCGGGATACCGGTGATGGGGCACGTCGGGCTTACTCCGCAGTCGGTTCACGCGCTAGGCGGGTACAAAGTGCAGGGCAGAAAATCGCAGTCGGCCAGGCAGGTGCTGGCGGACGCGCGGGCGGTGCAGTCGGCCGGAGCTTTTTCGGTTGTTATCGAAGCGGTGCCGGTGGATCTCGCGCAGGCGGTAACTGCCGAGCTGGATATACCGACAATCGGCATCGGCGCGGGGCCGGATTGCGGCGGGCAGATACTCGTTTTACAGGATATGCTTGGCATCAGCGGAAGAACGCCGAGGTTCGTTAAACGATACGCCGACGTTGCCGGTGTTGTAAGGCAAGCTTTCGAAAAATACATCGGCGAAGTTCGGGATGGAGAGTTCCCTTCGGTTGAACATACCTACAAACCGTCTCCGAAGGTCAGCTTAAAGGTGGTCGGCGCCGACACCCCCAAAAAACGCGGATAATCCCACCCACCCCCAGTCATCTCATACCATGAGGAAATCCTTCCCTTGGCGTGGTGGAAGGGTTGTCCTTTATTTAAAAAAAGGAAATAAGGAAGAACCCCTCTTTACGCGCCTGAGGCGCGTTTTCTCCCCTTATTAAAGAAGGGGAGAATATATTTTTTAAAAACCGTTTGTCGTAGTTTGCGCCACTTCCGTGTCATGGCGAGACACCGCCTTTGGCGGGGTCGTGGCCATCTCCCGCCTTCGTCTCACTAAAAAGCTGGACTATGGCGTGGCAATCTCTCCCTTCCCATGAGATCACCATCCCGCCAAGGCGGGACCTTCGGTATCTTTGGAGCCCTTGCGATGATGTCCGTTTGGAGATGTTTTTGTAATACGTTATAGTAATACAAAAGGAGATGACGTAATGAGCGTATTGACCATCAGGCTGTCGGAAAAGCTTTTAAAGGACGCCGACAGGATAGCCAAAAACAAAAAACTTTCCAGATCTTCCTTTATCCGGGAAACGCTGGAGGAATCTATCCGCAAAACTCTTGAGGCGGAAAAGAGAAAACGTCTGCGGGAAGCCAGCCTGAAAGTCAGGCGGGAAAGCATGAAGGTAAATGCCGAGTTCGCAAAGTTCGAGGAGGATGCGGGCGATTAAGCGGGGCGAAATAAGGTACGCCAATCTTAACCCAGCGGGCGGTACGGAACCCGGCAAGACCCGCCCCGTACTTATATTTCAGAGTCAGGCCCTTCTTGATGCCGGGCATCCTTCAACGATAATCATTCCGCTCACCACCAACATTATCGAAGACGCCGAACCTTTAAGAATCAGGGTCAGACAGCAGGGAAAACTGCCGAAAGATTCCGATTTACTGATAGACCAGTTGAGAGCCATAGACAACCGGCGGCTTAAATCCCGCGTGCTTGCCAGAGTTACGCCCCGCTTGATGGAAAAGATTGAAATAGCCGTCCGTGACGTCCTCGGCTACTCCGCCTGATTATTCTGAAACCGTTCGCCATTAAGCTATATCTGTATTTACTTAATCAGCAGATGCTACGAGCTGTTTACTGGGTTTTTGAGAATAATTATTAATAGCATTCGCAACAAATGAAGCAAGCTCGACTGGGACAGCATTGCCAATTATTTGTTCTAAAGCAGTTTTGGAGCCTGTCCAAATGAAACTTGCTGGGAATGTTTGAATGCGAGCTCTTTCAAGTGTTGTTAATGGTCTTATATTTGAAGAAACAGGTATTGGGTCCCCAGGGTGCCCAAGATATCCTTTAGGCACAGGTCTATTAACACCTCTGATTGTTGGCGCAGGCTCATCAATTGAAAAAATAGCTCTTCTGGAATAATTACGGGGATGACGATAATAATATTGAATGCCCAGCTCATCGCCTAAACATTCTCGAATTGACATCGGTTTACAAGCGAGATTAAAGTCTAAATATCCTCCTAAAAAATTATCTATTTCACCTAAACAACCAACGCAAAAAAGGCGTTTACGCCGCTGAGGGACACCGCAAAGGCTTGCATCTAAAACTCTTTCTGTTAAGCCGTAGCCTGCGTCATTAAGAATTCCTTTTGCAGAGGCATACGCACCGCTATGTTTAGCTCTGTCAACATTCTCCATTACAATCCATGTAGGCTTGACCCTTGTAATTATTTCTGCGAATACAATGGTTAAGTTCGCGTTAGAGCCTTCATTTCGTTTGCCCGCATGAGAGAAATCTTGGCAAGGTGGGCCACCTATGATCATATCTGGGGCGAATTGGCTAATATGTTTTACAACAAGATCAATATTTCTCAGGTCGGTTTGATAGATAGGATGTTTGAAATTATTTTGGTAGCATTTAATTGCGGGTTCCCAAAGTTCATACGCGGCTTGAATGTCAAAGCCCGCCTTTTGGAACCCGAGAGACATTCCGCCGCATCCAGCGAATAAATCAACAACCTTCATTTCTCACCACTTTGTTAATAATTATAATAAAAAATTTTATTTAAGTCAATGAGAGATTATCTATTTTTTGACTGTTAATGTAGTTTTGTATAATCTTACCTCTGAAATTAATATTCACAATACCTGATTTAGGAGCGCATGAAAAAGGAAAATCCGCCAAGCCTTTACGGCATACATCACAGCAATCGCGCGGGAAATGAGTTGTGGGGAAAAAATCAGTTTAATAGTACCTTCCCCGTCGCTCTTTCATGTTACATGCGTGACCAAAATATCAAAGCTGTATACCTTCATATCAATAAACACCTTGAGGTAGAAGTATCGGAAATTTCATTTAATGATATTTTTGGAATAAAAAAAGAAGTGAAAAATAAAGATCTTTTTTTTGCTTTTGAATCTAAATTCGAACCATACTCACCTTATGCCTACGATGATATAGGTAATATAGATTTGGTCATCAAACATAATGAGCAATATATTAGGCCGCTAGAAATAAAATTGACGGTGATCCCAGATGATTCAACCTCAAAAGAGAAAGAGGATCAATGGGGCCCTGAGTTAGTAATCCGCCCAGCTACGACAATTTATGCGGCACTTGGTATGGCGCATTCAATAACAACTAGTGATAATATAGATAACGTTAGAGGTATTATTGAGCCTGTGTGTTCAGATATTAAATACTGGGATAGTCATGAGACTATTAATCTTCGAAAACAAAGTATTCTCAATGCTATTGATGCTGTTCATAGCCAATTATTCTATTTGCAACAGCCTCTTTTAATGCAACCTTTGTGGAAAACAGAGGGGAAAAAACCAAAGCTTGCTGAGAATGCTTTTGATATTTTTATTTGGAGCGATTTTGCTTTATGTAGATTATTTTTATCTAAATCACGCAAAGAAAATAATCATCACGATGGCATCAATAGATGGATGAGAAGCTCCGCTAGACTTGCTAGATTTTTATATGAATTTTCCACGCGGGGCAGAGTGAATATTAAGGCTATTTATACTGAAATGTCTTTCGGCAAACAAACAGATAAAGAATTTGCAGCAGGTGGAAAAGTTACGCGTACATTTATGAACTCCCAAAGGCGTTATAAGCCAGTTCTTCCAAAGTCAATTCTTACCAAAATTATTTTAAACGGCGGTGAAAAACAATTAAGCCCAGAAAGAAGGTTCGATGCGACAGTATATTTCACAGCTTCTCAGTTATTTGAAAAATAGATAACGGTTTCTTGTAATTATGGTAGACATATTTTCTTCTAGTGAGAGAAGTCGAATAATGTCTCTTGTGAAAGGAAAAAATACTGCTCCAGAAATTTCAGTACGAAAACTATTATTTAAAATGGGATACCGGTATAGATTGCATCGCAATGATTTACCTGGAACTCCTGATATAGTTTTTTCTTCCAAATTTAAAGTAATTTTTGTTAATGGATGTTTTTGGCATGGTCATAATTGTCCACGAGGTAGAAATATGCCAAAATCAAACATTACTTATTGGAGAGAAAAAATTGAACGTACTAAAAGGAGAGACAGAAAAAATAATATTAAGTTAAGAAAGCTTGGTTGGAAAATATGTTTAATTTGGGAGTGTCAAATTAAAAATGTAAAATTTTTAGAAAGAAAGCTATCCAACTTCCTTTCGTAATTAATAATATATTGTTCAGTGATGGTATTCACTTGGCAGTCGGCGGTGAGGGCGCTGGAGATCAGGCGTGGGGGAGTCTGTCCGAGTAGAGGGGGAAGGAGAGGCAGAGTTCTTTCACCTGTTTGCGGACGCGGGCGTGGTGTTCTTCGTTTGCCGGGTCGTCCACGATTTCGGCTATCCAGCCGCCGATTGTCCGCATTTCGTCTTCTTTCATTCCTCTGCTCGTAAGGGCGGGCGTGCCAAGGCGGACGCCGCTTGTTACCATCGGTTTCCGCGTGTCGAACGGTATGGTGTTTTTGTTCACCGTGATGCCGGCTTTTTCGAGCGCCTTTTCCGCTTTCTTTCCTGAAATGTTTTTCGGCGTGAGGTCAACCAGCACGAGGTGAACGTCCGTCCCGCCGGTTACCAGTCTGCAACCGGCAGACTTCAGCGTTTCGGCGAGCGCTTTGGCGTTCTTGAGAATCTGCGCCTGATAATCTTTAAACGATGGTTCCTGAATGAGTTTAAACGCTACCGCTTTGGCCGCGATTACGTGCATCAGCGGGCCTCCCTGTATGCCGGGGAAGATGGCGGAATCGAGTGCTTTGGCGTATTCCGAAGTGCATAAAATCATCCCGCCTCGCGGGCCTCTGAGCGTTTTGTGCGTGGTGGTGGTTACGAAATCCGAAACAGGCACCGGGCTCGGATGAAGCCCCGTGGCGACCATCCCGGCGAAGTGCGCCATATCGGTCATCAGTA
>JAJRYM010000061.1 GCA_024275775.1 Nitrospirota bacterium | reverse complement strand
CGACCTGACCATAAACGGCGCAGGAGCCTCGGCGACCATTATCGACGGCGGCGGTATTGACCGTGTGTTTCACGTAAACCCGAGCTTATTTGGTTCGGCGCCGGCTATATCTGTGTCATTCGCCGACCTGACCATCCAAAATGGCTTTGTCTTGGGAGGCTTCCGCAGAGGCGGGGGCGGCATTTACTCTCCTGGCTGGTCGGATACGATAACAGTAAATAACAGCACTATTTCAGGCAATGAGAGCACAGGCGACGGCGGAGGGATTCTTGCGTTCAGCACCATAAACATTACGGGAAGTTCCATAACGGGCAATACTGCCGGTTCCCGTGGAGCGGGAATCGCCCACTTTAATACTGCTGTGGTAAGCAACAGCGATATTTCCAATAACACCGCATCGAGTAGCGGAGGCGCAATTTTCACTCATGATTCTCTCACCATTACCGATAGCACGATATCAAATAATTTAGGGGGAAATGGCGGCGCCTTATATCAGGATGATGGTGACGTTTTTATCGAAGAGTGCACTTTTGATGTCAATACGTCCACTTGGAAAGGCGGCGCCATATACATGGAAAATGATGAGGACGACTATTACGACCTCGACATTATAAGCAGTACGATTTCAAACAACACTACGGCCAATGACGGTGGCGGCATCTATTTTGAAAACGACTCCGGCGAAATAACGACCGTTATCAGCAAAAGCGCCATTACAGGTAATACCGCAGAAGTTGACGGCGGCGGCATATATATCGAGGATGACGACAGAGGGATTATGATGGATGTGACCGAACGCCGGCCGAACAACCACGAGTGTAAAAATCGTTATGCCTGACAGCATGTCTTTACAGTCGAACGGGAAGTTGAATTCCAGTAATCCCCATTTGCAGGGAGTGACTATTACCGACATTACTATTACTGTCACCGGTGCGGATATGGATACGATAACCGAAACAGTTCCTCTGGGTACGCTTGAAGCGGATCTGGATGTGCCTTCGGGAGATGCCAGAACTTTTACAGTTACAATCACCGGTAGCACTGGGGAGGTTTTCAGCGGTTCCAGCACGGTTGACCTGCGTACGGGTGATGAGGTGGGGCTTTCAATTACGGTGAGCCTTATTCCCGGTGTCGGCGCGAGCGAAATCTCTTTTACGGCAAACGGGCTGTCGCCCGCCACGACATATTATTGGAAAATTATCGCGGTTGATCGGGCCGGCAAAAGTATCGAAAGTGCAACTCAAAGTTTCAGGACGGTGGCGCAATGATGCGAGCCGTATTTTTATCGCAATGGAAAGGGTTGGAAGAGACAAAAAACCTTTGTGTAAAGAGAGTTTTATGCTAAACTTCACCGGTGATTTTCGGGGATTAGATGGGGAGCTATTCAGGCAGTTTTCCTCTATTCCCACACAGGTATTTTAAGGGGAAAGAATGGCACGTATCGTAAACCGTCTTGCGGTTGCTTTTTTATTCAGCTTTCTTGTTGTATTGCCGTCATATGCGGCCACCTTCACTGGCAAGTTCGTGGATGTGGAAGACGAGGTAACAGTTACCCTGAAAATCGACGGCAATCAGGTTCAGGCCCAAATCGGCATGACTGTGCATCAGGGGGATAAAATCGTGACAGGGGCTGATGGAGTGGCCGAAATCCTTTTTGAGGATGGGAATGTTACCGTGCTTGATGAAGAGACCACTCTGGTCATAACTCAGCTTAAAATCGCCAAAAGTAAACAAACCGATACTATTCTTGATCTGGCGATAGGCCGGGTGAAAAACTCTGTGGTAAAGCTTGTGAATACACGGGCGAAATTTGAAATTCATACTAAATCGGCTGTAGCCGGCGTTACCGGCACTCCTCCTTTTACGGTAAGTGCTTTCAAAATGCGAAGCGGGAAAATTAAAACCGAAGTTGATCTCATGACAAGAGGGAAAGACAAAGGCGGGGTATTTGTTCAGGGAAGGGGTAAGGAGAAAAAAAGAATCATTCTCACGCCTGGTAAAAGAACCGTTGTCAGGCAGGGCCGACCTCAGCAAAATCCGTTTAAGATATCTTCAAACCGTATGAAAATACTTCGAAAGAAGATGCCTATCAAGACCAAACCTGCCGAGCAGAAAGACAAACGTCAGGAGATGAAGAAAAAAGTAGAGGAAGTAGTTAAGAAGGAAGAAGAAAAGAAGCCTGAAGAAGAGAAAGCTGCTGAAGAAGAGAAGGCTACCGAGGAAGAGAAAGCTACTGAAGAAGAGAAGGCTACCGAGGAAGAGAAAACCACCGAGGAAGAGAAAGTTACTGAAGAAGAGAAGGCCGCCGAAGAAGAGAAGGCCGCCGAAGAAGAGAAGGTAGCTGAAGAAGAGAAGGCCACCGAAGAAGAAAAGGCTACCAAAGAAGAGAAGGCTACCGAAGAAGAGAAGGCTACCGAAGAAGAAAAGGCTACCAAAGAAGAGAAGGCTACCGAGGAGGGAAAATCTAAAGAGGAAAAAGCCGTAGAGGAGAAGCCTAAAGAAGAAAAAGCCAAGGAAGAGGTAAAGAAAGAAGAAGTGAAGAAAGAAGAGCCCAAAAAAGAGGCAGAAAAGAAAGAAGTAAAGAAAGAAATAAAGAAGAAAGTGGAAGCCCCCAAAGCAGAGAAGCGGAAGGTGGAAGAGCCCAAAGCGCCACCTGTCAAAGAGGTAAAAAAGAAAGCATCATCCGATTTGTTTAGGGATATTACAGGCAAAATTTCATTTGACACCGCACCCATAAAAGACGACAAGCTCCCGGATACCGGCACAGCAACAACGGCCGATACAGCAGACAATCCGACTGCAAATGTTATCACCGGCGGTGGAACATCCGATGTTACAACGTCTGTTATTCAGCGCCAGAGAGCCAGAGTTCGAGTCAAGGTTAATATTAAAAGATAGCGGACGGAAATTATGAGATTGAGGGGTGGATTAACAGCGCTGGTTTGCGGGTTGGTTCTTCTATCTTCCGGAACTGTGTTCGCTCAGGAGACCAAAAACGTTCACAGTTGGGTAATTCAGCTAAATGCCAATAGAAGCAACTGGGCAAACGACGCTCCCCAGAGCACCACAGGAAACCAGAATACAGGACTGTTCCAGCTTTCCTTCGTCAGCTCGGCCCCATCCAGCCAGTCCGGCATTATGTTGCTGGGGAATTATGTCGAAACCGGTTTAGTGTATAAGAATGACAATTCAAAAAGTGATTTGTCCCTTAACCTTTTAACCGATGTAACCGTATCGACGTTTTATCAGTTTGCGCCTTTGCCGATTCTTCAGCTTCGGCTGGGGCTTGATATTAACCTTCCTACAGGCAAAACCGACTTTTCCAATGAGCAAATTGATTCGCTTTTCATCGATAACATCGTAAGTGAACTGATGCCAATAAGTAGTTTCGGTAAGGGCATAGGCTTCTCGCCGAATATTATCGGTACCTTGGCTATTGGAGAAAGTATGCAAGTTGGTTTTGGAGCCAGATATGAATTCACTGATAAATACAACCCCACTTCCGAAGTGGACGGGGATATCTTCAATCCGGGCGACTCCCTGATGCTATTAGGTTCATTTATGTTTGCATTCCCTAACGCGAGCAGAATTGTTATTGACGGGCAGGCGGTATTTACAACACGGGACAGAGACGAGACTCTCGGTGATGTTTTCAAGCAGGGCGACCAGTATAAAGTCTCCGGGCGGTATGTTATTCCATATCAGGCTTTAAGAGTCACGCTTGGACTCAGCTATAGCACGCAGGGCAAAAACCAGGAGAACGTAACAGGCGGCGGCGTTGTAACGGAGGACCGCAACACAAACAACAATCAGTGGGAAACCTACATTTCCGGGGCCTATGCCTTCACCAGATCTTTTACTCTCAACTGGAATTATGATTATAAGAAAACTCTTTCCAATAATCTCGATTCCGCGAATCCGCTCTTTGACGGCGGATGGTCGAAACATACGGTGGGTGTTGGAGTCATTGTAGATATATCGAAATCGCTTTACGTTACGGCCAACACTTCCGTGTTTCGGCTTAAGAACAGCGCCGATATAATGCAGGTTGATGCATCCGGGAAGCCGATAGACGCCGATTATGATGGGATCAACACCGACGTGGGATTTGTTTACTCCTTCTCCCGATAAAACAGTTTCTTAGAGGCCGGCAGTTTGAAAAAACGGCTCGGAGAATTTCTAAAAAAGCTCGGCGAAGTCAATGTAGGGCTTCTTATGATACTGCTCTCCCTGGCAATATTTTTTGCGGATTTTTCTTTTCTCGAAGCCCTGTCGTTGAGAATCTACGATCTTAATTTTAAATCCCGCGGAACGATTGAAACAAAAAAAGACGTTGTAATAGTTGCTATCGATCAAAAAAGCCAGGAGAAACTCGGCAGGTGGCCGTGGTCGCGCAATGTAATGGTTGAGCTTGTAAACAGGCTGAACGAGTTCCATCCTAAAGTTATAGGACTGGATATCGTTTTTTCCTATCCCGAAGAGAGGCCGGATCTTGAATTGAGCCGGAGATTGCTCAACGTAATCCGGGAGCGAAATGTAACGGACCCTGAAATCGCAACACAGCTTGAAGAGGCCGAAAGATTCGCGGATGTGGATACAAGACTTGCGGAAGCGTTTAAGAAGTCCGGAAATGTTGTACCTGGGTATTTCTTTTTTTCAACCGCCGAGGAGGTAGGCCCGCTCAATCTTGATAGTAAGGCTGATTACAAAATAATCCGCCGTTCCCGTTATAAAAGGATTAAATATCCCCCAAGCGGGCCTAAAGATTATGTTCTAAAGGAGGCTCTTGGAGTAAAACCTAATATAAAAGAACTGACTCGCGCCGCCGTTCTTACCGGCTATTTCAATATTTTCCCTGATAGCGACGGCATCACCAGAAGATTCGTAGATGGTGTGAAGTTTAGAAAGAAACTTTTTCCGCCCGCTGTCATTCAAATGCTGGCCGCCTATTACGGAGATTTGAAACCTAAAATAGAGTTCGAGGAGTTCGGAGTTTCCAGTATTCAGGTTGGGCCAAGAACTATACCGGTGGATGAGTTCGGCAGGTCTTTGATAAATTATTACGGCCCTGAAGGAGAGTTTAAAAGAATTTCCGTGTCGGACGTGCTGGATGGAAGCAGAACGGACGAGGAGTTGGAAAAAGCTCTTAAAGGCAAGCTTGTTATAGTAGGCGCTACGGCGATGGGTATTTACGACATAAGGCACACACCTTTCGGCAGTATGGCGGGGCCGGAAGTGGAAGCGACCTATATGCAGAATGTGATTGACGACATAGTGCCCAGTAAGGCCGGCTGGTTTTTCATTTTCAATTTTCTCTCCATTCTTTTCATGGGCATTGTTCTCATCCTAACGATGAAGAGGGTGAAAATTTTCGGCGGGGCGGTGGTGGCTGTGTTCCTTGTGGTTTTGTACGTTCTTTTCCAGAGGGTCATGTTCACCCAGTACCTGTTACAGCTCGACATTCTTTATCCTATTCTGTCCATTATTTTTGTTTACAGCGGGCTGGCGTTTTTCAAGTTTTTCGTGGAAGCCAGCGAGAGAGCGTACATACAGGGCGCGTTCGGGCATTACCTGTCTCCAGCGGTTATAAGCCAGATTATGAAAGACCCATCGCAACTTAATCTTGGCGGCATCCGAAAGGAGATGACGGTGCTTTTCTCCGATATAGCCGGGTTTTCCTCCGTGTCCGAAACCATTGAGCCTGAGGAGCTGGTTCAACTTTTGAACGTCTATCTTACGGAGATGTCGGATCTCATCATGGAGCAAACCGGCACGGTGGATAAATACGAAGGCGACGCGATTATAGCCTTTTTCGGGGCCCCGCTCGACGACCCCGAACATCCTTATCATTGCGTTATGGCGGCGCTTAATATGCAAAAGAAGCTCGAGGAGATGAGGGAAGGGTGGAAAAAGGCCGGGAAGCCTCTTCTTAGGATGAGGATAGGTGTAAATACCGGGCATATGGTAGTCGGCAACATGGGCTCCAAAAGCAGGATGGATTACACAATCATGGGCGATTCCGTTAATCTTGGGGCGCGCATAGAGGGAGCTAACAAGGCGTACGGAAGCGAGACGATGGTTACCCATTACACCTATAATTTGTGCCGCGATTACTTCGATTTTCGCGAGCTCGATACTATAAGGGTTGTAGGAAAGCAGGAGGCTATTACGGTTTACGAACTGCTTAGCGTAAAAGGCGAGACCCCGGAGAATAAAAGCAAAATCGTGGAGATATATAATGCGGGGCTTTCCCATTACAAGGCCAGAGAATGGGATAAGGCGATCG
The DNA here is from genome assembly GCA_024275775.1 of Nitrospirota bacterium. Lineage (GTDB taxonomy): Bacteria > Nitrospinota_A > UBA7883 > JACRGQ01 > JACRGQ01 > JAJRYM01. The sequence goes on along the minus strand of JAJRYM010000061.1, from coordinate 3,233 downwards.
ACAGATTCAGCGAAATCCTGAATTACGATGAAAACGACGGCCCGTCGCTAACCTATCTGGAAAGGTCCCTTGATTTTCAGGTGAGGCCGCCCGATGCGAATTGGGACGGAGTCTATGTCCTTACCAGCAAGTGAGCGAAGAGTGCGATTCGGAGAATACGCGATTGCAAATAAGCTCGTAACCGAAGAACAGCTCAATCGCGCTCTTGTAATTCAACGCCAGTCACGGGATACAATCGGCAATTTAGCTGTTCAAAGCGGTTTCATTTCCAGGCAGGAAAATATAAGGATGCTTCTTGAGCAAAAAAATAGCGGCAAGCATTACGGCGAGCTGGCGGTAGAGCAGGGTCTTTTAACGGAAGATCAGGTGCAAAAGCTTCTGAATATTCAAAAGATGGGTGTTAAGCATCTGGCTAAGATTTTCGTTGAAATGGGCATCTTCTCAAGACTGCAGGCAGTCAGGGCGCTGATAGATTTTCGATCCATTAAAAACAGCCGTCAAAAAGGCTGATTACGCCTGCGTTCAACAGCTTTCTCCTAACCGATCATTATCGATTCTTCGGAAAGCTGATAAGAGCGCGGCCTTATTGCCACGCCCATGGTTATAACAAGAACAATTCCGGCCAACCGGCCGAAAAGCATTAGAATTATGATTAATATCTTCCCGGCTACGGAAAGGGCAGGTGTGATGCCCATAGAGGAGCCGACCGTCCCGAAGGCGGAAACCGCCTCAAAAAGAAGCGGCAGAAAACTGCCGTGGGACTGTTCGATAGATGCGGAGCCTGCCGGCTCTACAATAAAAATCAGGAACAGAAACAGTAACAGGACGGAAGACAGAACAATAAAGATGGATGCCGCGCGGGAAGTCAGCTCTTCCGGTATCGCGCGGTTGAAGATGTGCGCCCGCTCGGTTCCCCTGTACTTGGATACAACCAGAGCAAGGAGTACGGCGAAAGTGGTAAGTTTTATTCCCCCGGCAGTCGAACCCGGCGCGCCGCCGATAAACATTAAGAACATGAACATGTAAAGCGTCGAGTTTTCCAGTTGCCCGAAGTCGACGTTCAAGAATCCGGCTGTTCTGCCTGATATGGAATGAAAAAACGCGCTCACGAGTTTGTGGGAAAATGTCATTTCCTTTATTACGTTATCCGCCTCGAACACCATGTATCCGGCCGCGCCGATTAATACGAACAGTATTGTCGAGACCGCAACAACACGGGTGTGAAGGGAAAAACTGTATTTTGAGCCCTTCTTTTTTTTTACCCACTCATACCCTTCAATCAGCGCCACAAAACCCATGGCGCCGGAGTTCATCAGAATCATGAAATTTATATCCACAAACGGGTTGTATTTCATCCAGACGGGGCCGTCGGGAAAAATGGAAATGCCGGCGTTGCAAAACGCGGAGACGGCGTGAAAAATACTCGGCCAAATCGCACCGCTCCAGCCAAGGTCGTCCACCCAGAAAATAAAAAAAATAACGGCGCCTATCGCCTCGAACGAGAAAATCAGCGCCACCATCCATTTCACCAGTTTGCGAATATCGATTTTATGCGAGACGGTAAATTCACCATGTACGATGGAAGAACCCTTCATGGATACCGACTTGCCAAGTATCAGCGCGAAAAGGGTGGAAGCGGTCATTACTCCCATTCCCCCGAATTGAATTAGAACGAGTATTACAGCCTGGCCGAAAGATGTGAAAGTTTCAGCTACGTTTATGGTCATCAGTCCCGTCACGCAGGTGGCGGAGGCGGTGGTAAAGAGTGCGTCAATGAAGGCAAGCGGCTTAGTGTGAGCGATTGGAAGCATCAATAAAAGGGCGCCGATAAATATCGCCCCGACAAAGCTTAAAACCAGAAGAAAACCCGGATTGGATTTTAGAGAAAATTTGCCGTTTTTCTGCATCGGAAAATCATACAACAGGGGAGGGCGGTAAGCCAGAGACAGACGGGACGAGCAACTGGTCGGCGTCTAAAACCTTCTCCTCTAACCGATCATTATCGATTCTTCGGTAAGCTCGTATGAAATCGGCCGAATGCTTTGAGCCAGAGTTAAAACAAGAATGCTTCCGAGCAGGCGGCCGATAAACATCATAAAAATTATAAGCCCTTTCCCCATGAGGGAGAGGGAGGATGTGATTCCCATGGAAAAGCCTACGGTTCCAAACGCCGAAACGCTTTCGAAAACCAGCGGAAGATCGGAATCCTGAGCTTCTATCGGCGCGCCGGCATGAAGCGGATTAACGGCAAGCAGTACCACAACAAAAAGAGCGAGGAACACAAAAAGAAAAATAAATACCGCGCCCGCTCTGGAGACTTCCTCATCCGGAATAGTGCGTCCCAGCATCTGAACCCGTTCGGAACCCCTGAATCTTGAAATCACGATGAAAAAAAGTACGGCGAATGTAGTTATCTTTACTCCGCCTGCCGTTGAACCCGGCGCGCCGCCGATGAACATCAGAATTATGAACATCTGGATGGTGGACGGTTCAAGCAGGCTGAAATCAACCTTCTGGAACCCTGTAGTTCGGCTTGAGATCGAATGAAAGAACGAGCTGGTAATTTTTTCAGAAAATGACATTCCTTTTAAAATATTTTCAGATTCAAATATAAAGAAACCGGCTACGCCTATCAGGATAAAAACAAGCGTGGCTATGGCCACGATTCTCGTATGGAGGGAAAACCTGAACTGGCTTTTACCTCTTCGTTTCAGCCATTCACAGCCTTCGATAAGCGTTATGAAACCGATGCTCCCGGCGCACATAAGAAACATGAAATTGATATCCACAACCGTGCTGTTGCCCATTGACGCCGGGCCCTCCGGGAGAACCGAGATGCCCGCGTTGCAGAATGCGGATACAGCATGGAATATAGCCGCCCACGCCGCTTTCGCAACGCCGAGTTTGCCGACCCAGAAGATGAAAAAAACGGCCGCACCCACCGTTTCAATGGCGATAACAAGAAAAACGACCCACTTGACCATCTTGCGAATATCGATTTTATTGGAAACGGTAAATTCACTGAGCACTATGGAAGAGCCTTTCATGGATACCGATTTCCCCAGCATAAGCACAAACAGGGTTGAGGCGGTCATGATGCCTATTCCGCCGCACTGCATCAGCGCAAGAATAACCGCCTGTCCGAAGAGAGTAAACGTATCGGCCACGTTAACGGTAAGAAGACCGGTTACGCATGTTGCGGAGGTGGCTGTAAAGAGGGCGTCAATGAAGGG
>JAJRYM010000060.1 GCA_024275775.1 Nitrospirota bacterium | reverse complement strand
CCGGCGACTACGAGAAAGCCCGCCAATGGCTCGCGGAAAAGGGAATCAAAACGGATAAAACCGAAAAAGGCGCCAAGGTGCTGGAAAAACTTTTCGACTACGCCGTCGAGCCTAAACTGGTTCAGCCGACGTTTATATATGACTATCCGCTTGCTCTTTCTCCTCTGGCGAGAAAGAAGCCCGGCAGTCCCGACCTCGTGGAAAGGTTCGAGCTTTTTATCGGATGCAGGGAAATAGCGAACGCCTATACGGAGCTTAACGACCCGGAAGACCAGCGCAAACGGTTTGAGGAGCAGGTTAATATGCGCGAGGCGGGCGATGCCGAAGCCCACTGGATGGACGACGACTACATAACCGCTCTCGAATACGGAATGCCGCTGACCGGTGGAGAAGGCATCGGCATCGACCGTTTGACGATGCTCCTGACGGATAATGAATCGATAAGAGAGGTAATTCTTTTCCCGCAGTTAAAACCGCGCCGGAAAGCGGAAGAGCCACGGCTTAAACCTGAGGAAAAACAGTAAAATATCCGGCTGTTTACAAAAGAGTTTTGAAATTACCGCTTGCATTAACGCAAAAACTGAATTATTAACTTGCCCCTATGACCAAAGCCAAAACCAAAAGCGTCAAGAAGACCGCCAAGAAAACCGCCAGGAAAAAGCCGGCCAAGGATAAAGGCGCCAAGAACCTCGTTATCGTCGAATCTCCGGCCAAGGCGAAGACTATCCGCAAGTATCTTGGGCGCGGGTATGATGTCAAGTCCAGCGTAGGGCATATTCTGGATCTTCCAAAAAGCAAGCTTGGGGTGGACGTGGATAACGACTTCGCCACCAAGCTCATCACCATAAAAGGAAAAGCTTCGATAATAAAAGAGCTGAAGCAGGCCGCCAAAAAAGCGGAGAAGATATTCCTCGCCCCCGACCCGGACCGCGAAGGAGAAGCCATCGCACAGCATATAAGCGAGGTTGTAGATTCGCCGGGAAAGATTTACCGCGTCATGTTTAATGAAATCACAAAAAAGGCGGTAACGGAGGCCATCAGCAACCCCCACGCGATAAACGCCAACCGGGTGGACGCGCAACAGGCAAGGCGCGTTCTGGACAGGCTGGTGGGATATAAACTTAGCCCCCTGCTCTGGAGCAAAATAAGAAGAGGCCTCTCCGCCGGGCGGGTTCAGTCTGTGGCGCTTCGCCTGATTGTTGAACGGGAAAAAGAGGTAGAAGCTTTCGAGCCGAAGGAATACTGGTCTATCGAATGCGTATTGAGTTCCGGCGAGAGCGAACGCAGTTTTGAAGCCAAGCTTCATCACGTTGACGGGAAAAAGGCTGAAATAGGCGACGGCCAAACGGCGCAAAAAATAGCGGACGAGATAAAAGCCTCGGAGATTACGGTTCTTTCAGTCGCGCAGAAGGACAGAAAAAGAAACTCGCCCCCTCCTTTCATCACAAGCACGCTCCAGCAAACAGCGTCGCAAAGGTTACGGTACACCGCGAGAAAAACGATGCGGATAGCACAAAAACTTTACGAAGGAGTCGATATCGGCCACGGCGAAATTGTGGGCCTTATAACCTACATGAGGACGGACTCCACCCGAGTGGCCGCGGAAGCTCTAGACGAGGTTAGGGGCTATATCGATAAAAATTTTGGTGGAACGGCGGCGAAAAGCGAAAACCCCTACCTTCCCGAAAAGCCGAATTTTTACAAGGTAAAGAAAAGCGCTCAGGAGGGGCACGAGGCCATACGCCCCACTTCCGTTTATAGAACCCCGGAAAGTCTTCAAGGGCATCTTTCGCCGGAAGAGGTCAAACTCTACACGCTCGTGTGGCAACGGTTCGCCGCAAGCCAGATGACGCCGGCGGTTATCGCCACAACAACACTGGATGCCAAAGCGGCCCAGCATACTCTCCGCGCTACTGGCTCCAGGATTAAGTTCGACGGTTTCCTGAAACTCTTCGGCGGCGATGAAAACGGCAAAGAGCCGGAAAATATTATTCCCGATATTCACGAAGGCGATCCGCTGAAACTGCAGGAAATCAGCCCCAACCAGCATTTCACCCAGCCCCCTCCCAGATATTCCGAAGCGACGCTCATAAAGGAGCTCGAAGAAAAAGGAATCGGAAGGCCGAGCACCTACGCCAGCATCATGGGCACTATTATCGACAGGGAGTACGTCGAATCGATTGAAAGAAAGTTGCACCCGACCAAGCTGGGCAAAATTATAGCGTCCGCTCTTACGGAGCATTTCCCCAAAATCATGGATGTCGATTTCACCGCGAGCATGGAAGAGAACCTCGACGCCATAGAGGCGGGCAAAATGAACTACCTTGAGCTTCTCCGCAAATTCTACGGCCCCTTCAACGACGCGCTGACGGCGGCCGAGAAAAACATGAAGAGTTATAAAACGGAAGAGGCCACGGACGAAAAATGCGAAAAATGCGGAAAACCGATGGTAATCAAATACGGGCGGTTCGGCAGATTCATGGCCTGTTCAGGTTATCCGGAATGCAAAAATACGAAGGAAATAGGCGCCGGTAGCGGCGAAAAAGCTCCGGAAGGAACCGGAGAGAAATGCGCCGTGTGCGGAGAGGGAGAAATGGTTGTAAAGGCCGGACGGTTCGGAAGATTCCTCGCCTGCTCCAACTATCCGACATGCAAAACAACCCGCCCCATAACAACCGGCATAAAATGCCCGAAAGGATGCGGGGGGGAGCTGGCCGAAAAGAAAACAAAAAAGGGGCGCACCTTTTACGGCTGTACAAGCTATCCTAAATGCGATTTCGCAAGCTGGGAAAAACCATTCGACCACAAATGCGAACAATGCGACAGCGGGTATATGGTCTTCGACAAGGGGATTGATACCAACACGATACAAATCAAATGCCCCATCAAGGAATGCGGTTTTAAGAAGCAGATTCAGAAGGAAACTTCAGGCGCAGGCGTCAGCCGATAGCCTCGGAAACTTTTTGCCAGATTTCTCCGCTTACTTCCTCAACCGTTCTTTTGCCGTCCAGCCGAATCATGGAATCGAATTCCGGCCGGCCAAAAGCTTCGTGGACTTTTTTTAGAAATTCTATTTTTTCGTATCCAACGTTCGCGCCACCCGCCCTGTTGCCAATCCGCTCCAGTCCGTCTTCGGGTGCCATCTCAATAAAAAAGACCATATCCGGTTTTGGAAAACCGGCATTCAGCCTGATTATTTCCCGCATATCCAGACCAAGCGCGGACTGGTAAGCCATGTTGGAAAAATAATATCTGTCCATTACAACAACTACTCCGCTTTCAAGAGCGGGCATGATATTTTTCTCAACATCTTCTGCGCGATCGTTTATGAAAAATCGTAGCTCCTCTTCCGGCGTAACCTCTGCCCGCCCCTCTGTGGCAATCTTGCGAATCTTTTCGCCCCACTCGCCGTTGGTCGGCTCCTTCAGGTAAACCGCTTTTTTGCCGGCCTCCCGCAACCTTTTAACCAGCAGTTCGGCCTGCGTTGTCTTTCCGGAGCCGTCCAGCCCTTCCATAACGATAAACATATCGCGCCGATTCTACTACTGTTTGGCCGGGCGTAAAACGAAAAGCTTAAAACCGGCCTAGGCCGATACTTCAAAAATCGGTAAATATCGAAAATAAATAAATTTCCCAAACTGTTGATTTAATAAATCACCGATGCTAGCATGACTCGCTCGAATTTTTATTATGGCAAACTCGGCTGATTTAGCCGCAGAGGAACCGGATGAAAAACATGGCCAGAGGTGGGAAATGAAAAAAATACATGAAAAGCTGATGCAATCCATGATGGAACGCAAAAAGAGTCTCATAGATATGGAATCCAGCCGCAGTCTTGAAAAAATGACCGAAACGGAGCTGTCCCGTGGGGACGCGATGGACGTTGCCGGCATGAATTCCGAAAAAGAAATGAACATCGCCATGAGGCTCAGGTCGTCCCAGGAAATAAAATTAATCGATAAAGCTGTAGAAAAAATGAGGCGTGGAATATACAGCATCTGTGAAAAGTGCGAAGAACCTATTGAAGCGAAACGGCTGAAAGCCAAGCCGTACGTGCAATACTGCCTGACATGCCAGGAAGAATTGGAAAAATCTGAAGATTGAATTCCTGTACAATATAAATATACAGCTAAAAAGGAGACTAAAAAAATGTTTGACCTAAAATTATACAGTAAGGCGCTTAAAGTTGTGCCGGAGCATTACATGCTCGTAAACGCGGTCTCCATGAGGATACGGCAGTTGCAGGGAGGCGTTGAGCCGCTTGTGCAGACGGAAAACCTTTCCCTGTTCGACATCGCCCTGAAAGAAATAGTGGAAAAGAAACTCGAAGTCAAAATACAGGGAGAGGTGGAAACTCTCACCCTGTCGACAAAAAACGCCTAGATTTCTCCATGGAAGAAAAACCGTTTGTAGTTCGGGATAAGAGGAGTTCGGCGCAGGCGCAGTCCGCCGAAAACCCAGAAGAGCGGACGACGCAAGCTGTGGAAGAAGCATCGCCGGACTCATCAAAACCGGCCGAATCCGAAAGCTCTTCGGACAGCCCTAAAAATCAGCCGCCCATAACCTTTTCAACATTCGTTTTATCGCTCAGCTCCTCGGCCGCCATGAGTATGGGAGGGTATCAGGACCCTGTCTCCGGGCATATTCCCAAAAACCTTGAGATTGCCAAGCAGTCGATAGATATTCTTGGGATTATCCAGGAAAAAACAAAGGGGAATCTAACAGGAGATGAAGAGAAGCTTCTGGATTCAGCGCTTTACGAGCTTAGGATGAGATATGTTGAGGAGGTAAAAAAGTCCGGGTAGAGTGATTAGGCGCCTCGCGACGCTTTTACAACATACGGTTTATCCGCTCATGAGATTTTCGGATGGAAATCCGAAATTTTTTATTTCGTTCTACTTGCTTTTTAACTATCCGCTGTTATTAATTGTTAGCACTCTGCTGGAGAGAGCGCTAAAAGCGGAAAATTTGTTAGTAAAATTTCGGGTTCAAAGCCGAAGTTTTGGGGAATAAAACAAGGTTCAATCAATTTTTGGAGGATTTTTAATGGCAATCAAAATTAAACCGCTTTCGGACAGGGTTCTCATACAGCCGCTGGAGGACAAGGAAGTTTCCAAAAGCGGAATCATCATTCCTGACACGGCCAAGGAAAAGCCCCAGGAAGGGGAAATCGTAGCCGTCGGGCCGGGCAAAACCACGGACGACGGGAAAACAATCCCCCTCACCGTCAAGGTCGGCGATACCGTAATCTACGGTAAATACGCCGGCACGGAAATCAAGTATGAGGGAGAGGATTACCTCCTCGTAAGAGAAGACGACATCCAGGGAATAATCGAGTAAACAAAAAAAATAGGAGAAGCAATCAATGGCCGCTAAACAGTTACTGTTTGATGAGTCCGCCAGGGCGAAAATACTTTCGGGTGTAAACCAGATGGCAGACGCCGTCAAAGCCACTTTGGGACCCAAGGGAAGAAACGTAATAATCGATAAGAAATTCGGCGCACCGCTCGTAACGAAAGACGGCGTAACGGTCGCCAAGGAAATAGAGCTCAAGGATCCGTTCGAGAACATGGGCGCCCAGATGATAAATGAAGTCGCCAGCAAAACGTCCGATGTGGCCGGCGACGGCACCACGACTGCGACAGTGCTTGCGCAGGCCATTCTGCGCGAGGGCATAAAGAATGTAACGGCGGGTGCGAACCCTATGGATATCAAGCGCGGCATAGATAAGGCAGTGGCCGCCGTAGTTGAAAAGATAGGGGCAACCGCTAAAGCGACGCGCGAACCGAAGGAAATAGCGCAGATAGGCACCATTTCAGCCAATAACGACGCCACTATCGGCACTCTCATATCCGAAGCGATGGAGAAGGTCGGGAAAGACGGCGTCATTACGGTAGAAGAAGCCAAAGGCATGGAGACCTCCCTCGAAGTTGTGGAAGGCATGCAGTTCGACAGGGGCTATCTCTCGCCCTATTTCGTAACCGACGCCGAAAGGATGGAATGCGTACTTGAAAATCCCGGCATCCTTATCTACGACAAGAAAATCTCCAGCATGAAGGACCTCCTTCCTGTGCTGGAAAAAGTAGCCAAACTTTCGAGGCCTCTGCTCATCGTAGCCGAGGACATCGAGGGCGAAGCGCTCGCGACTCTGGTTGTAAACAAGCTTCGAGGCACTCTGCAGGTTTCCGCCGTTAAGGCTCCGGGCTTCGGCGACCGCAGGAAGGAAATGCTTCGCGATATAGCCGTTCTCACCGGAGGCAATGCCATTTCCGAAGAGCTCGGCGTGAAACTTGAAAACGTCGAGGTTAGCGATCTCGGCACCGCCAAGCGGGTGGTAATAGACAAGGAAAACACCACCATCGTGGAAGGCGCCGGAGACGCCAAGGAAATACAGGCGCGCGTAAAGCTCATCCGCGCACAGATTGAGGAAACGACTTCCGATTACGACCGCGAAAAGCTCCAGGAGAGGCTCGCTAAACTGGTCGGAGGCGTAGCCGTAATTAACGTAGGTGCGGCCACCGAAATCGAAATGAAAGAGAAAAAGGCGCGTGTTGAAGACGCTCTCCACGCGACGAGAGCCGCAGTGGAAGAAGGCGTTGTGGCAGGCGGCGGCGTGACGCTCGTCCGGTGCATAAGCGCACTTGAGAACCTTGAAGTCGAAAATGGAGACCAGAAGCTGGGCGTGGCCATTATCCGCCGCTCTCTCGAAGAGCCCCTGAGGCAGATAGCCCAGAACGCCGGGCAGGAAGGTTCGGTCGTAATTCAGACAGTCAAAGGCTCAAAGGGCGACAACGGTTTCGATGCCCAGAAAGAAGAGTATGTCGATATGGTGAAAGCGGGCATTATCGATCCCGCCAAGGTAACCAGATCGGCCATTCAGAACGCCGCCAGCGTGGCTGGCCTGATGCTCACTACCGAAGTGCTCATCACCGACATCGAAGAAGAAAATTCTGCCCCTGCGGGAGGTGGAATGGGCGGTATGGGCGGCATGGGCGGTATGCCCGGCATGATGTAAACTGCCCCGCATAACGGCATAGCTGTTTTAGAGCCCCGGCCGGGAACGGCCGGGGCTTTTTTATTTCCGGCAAGTCTGAAACGCCGGCGGGTAATCCAAAACTTTTTAATGTAAAATAGCTGGCTTATGAATAGTGTAAAAAATGTCCTTTTAGGCGTAACCGGCGGAATAGCCGCATACCGCGCGCCGGAACTGGTGCGTCTGCTCAGAAAGAGCGGAATAGGCGTACGGGTGGCGATGACAAAAAACGCCGAACTGTTTGTAACGCCGATGACGCTTGAAACGGTATCCGAGCGGAAAGTCTGGCGGGCTGGCTGGCAAGAGCAGGAAAATCCGCTGATTCACCTCACTGAAAGCAATGATTACGATCTTGCGCTAATAGCCCCGGCAACGGCGAACTTCATAGGCAAGCTGGCCGGCGGCATAGCGGACGACCTTCTTTCCACCCTTGTCCTCGCCCTCGCCTGCCCTGTTTACGTCGCCCCCGCGATGAATCCCAGGATGTACTCCAATCGCGCCGTAGTCGATAATCTGGATATTCTCAAAAAACGTGGCTTCATAGTAATTCCGCCCGAAGATGGCGAGACAGCCTGCGGCGAAGTGGGCGAAGGAAGACTTCCGCAACTTCCCAAGCTGGTTGAAATCGTACGGCACGGGCTCGGTTTGAAGTCTGACCTTGAGGGAGTGAAAATCGTCGTTACCGCCGGGCGCACCGAAGAGCCTCTGGACCCGGTGCGGTATCTTTCCAACAGGTCGTCGGGCAAAATGGGGCTGGCGATAGCGGCGGCGGCGCAGGGCCGCGGCGCGGAGGTAATACTCATTCATGGCATTATGTCCAAGAGAATTCCGGAAAATATAAAAAGCATGCCGGTAAGAACGGCGCGTGAAATGTACTCCGCCGTAAGCAACGCTTTTGCCGGATGCGACGCTCTGGTTATGACGGCGGCGGTTGCCGACTACCGCCCCGCCGAAATTGCTCCCAATAAAATAAAGAAAAAGGAGGGGCGAAGAACCATTGAGCTGACGGAAAATCCCGATATCCTCGCATCGATGGGACAGAAAAAAACGAAACAGATAGTGATAGGGTTTGCGGCCGAAACGGAAAATGCCGTCAACAACGGCCGCAAGAAACTTTTGGAGAAAAATGCCGACCTTATCTGCGTCAACGATGTAAGCCGATTGAATATCGGTTTTGACAGCGATTTCAACGAACTGACCTTTGTTACAAAACAGAGCGTCCGGCAGTCCGGCAAACTCGCAAAAAGAATTTTAGCCGAAAAGGTTCTGGATATTTTCGTGGAGCTGACGAGCGAAGTAAAAAGAACTGCTACGGGCGGGAATGAATAAAAAAGTCGATGGTGTTTCTTCCGGGGAACCGCGCGACAACGCCCTTGCCTACCTCCAATATCTGAAATCAATCGGAATAGAATACGTGGAACCTGCCCAGACTCCAGATAACGCCGCAACAAACGAGCTTGCTTCTCTGGCGGGGGAAGTGGCCGAATGCAAAAGCTGTACACTGCACAAAACGCGCATCCAGACGGTTTTCGGCACCGGCAGTCCGCGCGCCGGAATAATGTTCGTGGGGGAAGCTCCCGGCGCAGACGAGGACAAGCAGGGCGAACCGTTCGTGGGAAGGGCAGGCAAACTGCTTACCAAAATGATACAGGCCATCGGGTTCGAGCGGGAAGAGGTCTATATAGCCAACGTCCTCAAATGCAGGCCGCCCCAAAACCGCGACCCGAGGCCGGAAGAGGTGGCCGCCTGCGAACATTTCCTTGTACGGCAAATTCAGCTTATCCAGCCGCTGGTTATATGCGCTCTTGGCGCGCACGCCGCCAAAACTCTTCTGAAAACCGACGACACCATAGGAAAACTCAGAGGGCGGTTTTTCGATTATCACGGAGTGCCTCTCATTCCTACGTATCACCCGGCTTTTCTACTGCGCTCGCAACAGTCCAAGAAAGCGGCGTGGGAAGACCTGCAGAAACTGCGGGATAAGTATCATGAGTTGAACGGGTGAAAAACTGATGCGGCAATCCAGAAGAAAACCCTATCGTAAAAAACGGTTTCGGTTATGGAAATTTCTGGCCGGGCTGTTTTTCTTCTTCGCCGTTGCCGGAGTTGCCGGGCTTGGCTATCTGTATAACACTGTAAGCGCCAACATCCCCGACGTAATGCAGCTGAAACATTACTCCCCTTCGCTCATAACCACCATTTACGATATCAACAGCCGGCAGATTGCCCAGTTTTACGTGGAAAAACGGATACTGAAAAATCTGAATGAAATTCCTCCACTTGCCCGGCAGGCGTCCATCGCGATAGAAGACGACAATTTTTACAACCATCACGGGATTGATTTCGCCGGCATAGCGAGGGCGGCATGGGTCGATATTAAAGCGGGCGCCATAGTGCAGGGCGGAAGCACAATCACCCAACAGGTCGCCAAGCTGATTTTTCTGACGCAGGAAAGAACTTTTAAACGCAAGTTTCGAGAACTCCTGCTCGCTCTGCAGATTGAAAGATATTTCACAAAGGACGAGATTCTGGAAATATACCTTAACCAGATTTACTACGGCCACGGAGCCTACGGCATCGAGGCCGCCTCCCGGATGTATTTCGATAAATCGGCAAACGAACTGACAATAGGGGAAATGGCGCTGTTGGCGGGACTGCCTAAAGCGCCGAGCCATTTTTCGCCTTTCAAAAACCCGACAGGCGCTATAAGACGCAGAAATATCGTAATCGGCAGGATGGCTGAGCTGGGATACATAACTCCCCAACTGGCGGCGCAGGCCCTCAACGAACGGTTGCGCCTCGCTCCGAAGGTTCAGGTAACAAATCTTGCCCCCTATTTCGCCGAGCATGTTCGCCGATATATCGAAAAAGAGTACGGCTCCACCAAGCTGTATCACGAAGGGCTAAACATATACACAACCCTTGATCTGGACTGGCAGGAAAAGGCCCAGGCAGCCCTTAAAAAAGGGATAGAAGCTACCGATAGGCGGCTGGGATACAGGGGGCCGGCTAAGTGGATCGATCCTGATGAAAAGATAGACTGGAATGAAATCAACCCTTCTCTCGGCAGAATTCCCAAAGCGAAATGGTTTAAGCCGGGGAGAATGTTCAGGGGCGTCGTTCAGCATGTCGGTAAAAAGGAAATCTTTTTTTCAATAAACGGTGAGCTGAAAAAAATCGGCAAAGACGGCTTCGGGTGGGCTCACCCCGTTAATCCGCACAAGGACGGCCGATGGGCTAAAAAAATACGCGACGCCCGCAAAATAGGCCTGAAGGAAGGGGACATCATTGAAGTCCGCGTTGTGAGCAGTCCAAAAAGCGGCGGGACGCGGTATCATCTGGCGCAAACGATGAAAGTGCAGGGAGCTCTGCTCAGCATTGACTACACCACCGGCGCTATCCGTTCCATGGTGGGCGGTTATGATTTTCAGCAGAGTTCGTTCAACAGAACGGTTCAGGCGAGAAGACAGCCGGGCTCTTCGTTCAAGCCGATAATCTACGCCGCGGCGCTGGACAAGGGATTAACGGCGGCTTCCGTTATCATAGACGCTCCCCTGATATTCGAAGATGAAATAGGCGAATTCAAAAACTGGAAACCGGCCAATTTCAGCCATAAGTTTTTCGGCCCTACAACGGTGCGCGAGGCTGTTACGCATTCGCGCAACGTAGTCACGATAAAGGTGCTGAAGCATATCGGCGTGCCGTACGTGGCCGAATACGCCAGGAGACTCGGCATTCAGTCGCCGCTCGACGAAAATCTTTCCCTTGCGCTCGGCACATCGAGCGTAACCCTGCAGGAGATGGTCTCGACATACGGAGTATTCGCAAATCAGGGCGTCAGAAACGAACCGTATTTCATCGAGCGCATAGAAAATTCTGCCGGGCGTACTATAGCGGCGCATACCCCCGCGCCGAAGCAGGTTATGCCGGCGAACACAGCGTATATCGTAAACAGCATAATGCAGTCAGTCGTCAAGGAAGGAACAGGCAAAAAGGTTAAGGTTATAGGCGTTCCCGCCGGAGGTAAAACCGGCACAACCAACGATTTTCTTGATACATGGTTTATCGGATTCACGCCCGGGGTGGTATGCGGCGTATGGGTGGGAAAAGACAGGGAGGAAGTGCTCGGCAAAAACGAAACCGGCTCTCGCGCCTCCGCGCCGATTTGGCTGGATTTCATGAAAGAGGTGGTAGAGGTCATGCCGAATATTCCTTTCACCCCGCCGGCGGATGTCGCCTTTGCAAGAATAGATAAAAAAACCGGAGCGCTTTCCACCCCCGATAATCCCAACTCGATTTTCGAGGTTTTCAAGGAAACCGATATTCCGCAGAGTTACGAACCGCCGGAACCCCTATTCTGACCTTTTCTCTCGCCCGCAAACGTTCTAGAATTGACGCATGAAAAACGTCATCCGTGTTTGTGAAAAATTATGGCCGGCGCGGATGGCGGCCGAGTGGGACAATATCGGGCTGGTCATCGGCAACCCGGACGCGAAAGCAAAGGGAATCGTCGTAACTCTGGATGTGACCGACGAGGCTATCGATATGGCGGAGAAAACCGGCTCGAACCTTATTATCGCCCACCATCCGCCCATTTTCTCGCCTGTTCGGAAAATCAATCCCGGAACCGCGGGCGGGCATATTATCTCCCGCCTGCTGAAAAGCGATATCGCGGTTTTCGTAATCCATACTAATCTGGATTCCTCTCCGCAGGGGCTTAACAGCCATCTTGCAAAGATTCTGGGGCTTGTTAAAACGCGGGCCGTGAAGTCTGAGGATATCACTTACCGTATCGGCCTTCTTAGTAAAAAAACGGACTCCCTCGCGCTGGCAAAGGCAATCAAAAAAACCCTTCGTCTTACGGATATCCGGCACTATGGCCCCAGCCGGAAGGTAAGCAAAGTTGCCGTATGCTCCGGTTCCGGAGGCGAGCTTCTGGGGCATGCCCTTGAAAATGGGGCCGAAGCGCTAATAACCGGCGATGTGCGACATCATGTTGGGGTGGAAAGTGAAATCCTCGGATTTCCGGTGATTGACGCCGGCCACGCCGGAACCGAGCGGATAATGGCCGCTTACGTCGCCGAAAAAATAAAAAAGAATCTGACAAAATCGGCGAAAAGGATTAAAATAAAGGTTTTCCAAATAAAAGAAGGATATATAAGCTTTTAAAATGAAAAACAGCCTTAAACTGATGGTGGAACTCCAGAAAACCGACGACGAAATACAGAATCTTGATTCACTGCTTGTCCAACTGCCCTCCCAGCTTGAAGCGGATTCCAGCCATCTGAACGAGGCCAGGCAAAAGCACGCGGAGTTTTTGAGCAACCTGAAAGAGACAAAAAAGCTCAGACTCCAAAAGAAAGAGAAGTGGAAGAAAAACAGGAAGCCATTACGAAAGCCAACCTTAAACTGCACGAAATAAAAACCAATCAGGAGTACACAGCCGCGCTAAGGGAAATCGAAAACCACAAAAAATCAATCGCTGTTCTGGAAGATGAGCAGATAGAACTGATGGAGAGAGTAGACCAGAGCGGACGGGAAGAGGCGGAACTTAAAAAGAGGCTT
>JAJRYM010000059.1 GCA_024275775.1 Nitrospirota bacterium | reverse complement strand
CGTATCGAAAGCGCAAGCCGATCACTCCCATGATCCGGTAAGCTGTTGCGAAAAACATTGCTATCCACAGCTTACGAAAACTGTGCAGGGAAAAACCACGGCGTCCGACAAAGCGCCGACCGCCCTGGCCGTGAGCATGAGCCCCGTGCGAATCGATGCCACCTTCATTCACGGAGAAAGGTTTAACGGGCAGATAAGGCACGGGCCTTTGCCTTCGCGTTCGTCGCCCCTGTATTCCCTCAATTCAGCCTACCTGATTTAGACACCCTTCCCTTCTCTTATCGCCGTTTTTCGGCGACCAGTTTTTCCATTTTTAAATGATTATTGGAAGAGGTGTTTATTTTGAAAAGATTACGAACAGTATTGTTCCTGCTCCTCTGTGTTACCGGTGTCGGCGTGCCGTGCCGGGCGGGCGAAACGCTTTTGGAAAACGGGTTTACCCTGAACCGCGCCATAAGCGTGGCGATGGCGAACAACCCTCTGCTGAAAGCGAAAGAAGCGGAATGGCGGTCGCTCATACAGCGCATCCCCCAAAGTGAAGCGCTTCCCGATCCGAAGGCGGGAATAGACACATGGAATATCCCCGAAGATTTAAGCCTCGCGGAAACGAAAACAACCCTTTACTGGGTTTCTCAGAAATTCCCTTTTCCCGGCAAGCTGAAACTGCGCGGATCAGTTGCCGCGAAGGAGGCCGAAACAGCGAAAGTCAGGTGGAAACAGGCTGAAATCGGCCTCGTTGCCGATGTAACCCGCAGTTACCACGAGCTTCTTTACATCGATACCGTAACGGCCGTCACGCGGGAGAACAAAAACCTCGCCGAACGGCTTACCGGCATTATCGAAGCTAGCTATGCGGTGGGAAAATCGAACCTGAACGACCTGCTTAAAGAGCGGTCTCATCTCGATCTTCTTGCGGAAAACCTGGCGTTGCTCGCGGATTTACGGACGGCCGAAACAGCCGCCCTGAACGCCCTTCTGGGACTGCCGTCAACCGCGCCCGCCGGAATACCGGAAAAGGTTCAACTTCCGAAACGGGAGATTAAAGCGAACGAACTCGTTAGTGCGGCGCTGGCAAATCGGCACGAGCTTAAAATCGATACGCTCGCGATAGAGAGAAGCCGGAAACAGACGGAGCTGGCGGAAAAAGAGTTCTTCCCGGATTTCGAAGTAAGGCTGAGAAGATTTCAGAATTATCGATCAGCGGACGGGTACGGTGTTTTCATAGGCGTTTCACTGCCGATATGGTCGGCCAAAAACCGCGCGCGGGTAAAGGAAGCCGCAGAGGGGGGGAAAGCGTTCTCGCATAAACGGCAAAACGACGAAAATCGCACGCGCGCCGAAATAAGAAAATCCGTTTTCGAGATGAACAGCGCTCTGAGGTTTTTACGGCTGTACAGGGAATCGCTTATCCCCCGCACCCGGAAAACCGTTCAGGCGGCGGAAGAAGCTTACCGCACCGGGGAAGCGGATTTTCTGGACCTGTACAACGCGCAGGTAGATCTTCTCAACTACGAAACCGGCTACCGAAAGTTCGTCCGCGATTACGGTTTCGCGCTCGCGGAGATGGAACGGATTGTCGGCAAAAGACTTGATACGGAAGGAGGCCGGCCATGAAAAAGGCAATCGGCAGGAATTCATCACCGACTGTAATTTTTGTTTTATCCATACTGTTTTCACTCTTTATAGCTCAACCATGTTTTTCCGAAGATCGGCCGGAAAAGCAGGCCGGCGCGAAGAAGATGAAAATGCAACGCAGCGCGGTCAGTCTGACGAAAGCGGAAAAAAGACTGCTCGGCGTAAAGACTTACACCGTAAAACCGATTCGGCTGACAAAGATAATCCGAGCTTCAGGCAGGCTGGATTACAACGAAAGCAGGCTGGCGGAAATCAATCTAAGAACGGGCGGCTGGATTGAACGGCTTTACGCCGACAGCACCGGCAAATACGTAAGGAAGGGCGAACCTCTTTTAACGATTTACAGCCCGGAACTGGTGGCCGCGCAAAAAGAGTTTCTGATAATGGGCAAAAACGGCGCCGGGGAGAAGAAAAACGGCTCGGCGGAAAAGAAACTGCTTCTGCTCGGTTTAACCGGGAAGCAGATTGAGAAGCTCCGCAAAAAAGGGGCTCCTTCCACGCATGTGGAGATTCTTTCTCCCATATCCGGTTACGTTATTCTCAAATCGGTGCTGGCGGGCAGTCACGTAAAGCCCGGACAAACGCTTTTCCGCATAGCCGACATATCGCGCCTCTGGGTTCTGGGCGACATATATGAATCGGACATTCCGTGGGTGAAAACGGGGCAGAAAGCGATTGTAACTCTACCCTCTTTTCCGGGGAAAAAGTTTCCGGGTAAAATTACCTACATTTATCCCTATCTTTCGCCTCGGACGAGAAGCGTTAAAGCGCGCATCGAACTGGCCAACCCGGGCGAAAAACTGAAACCGGAGATGTACGCCAACGTCCGCATCGAAATAAGCGCGGGAAACCGCCTTGCCGTTCCGCAAAGCGGCATGCTGGATTCGGGGTTGAGAAAAGTGGTGTTCGTCCGCGATGACAAAGGGCGGTTCGTCCCAAGAGAAGTCGTACTCGATAGCCCTGTGGGTGATTTGTATCCGGTCATCAGCGGTCTCAAGGACGGTGAAACCATAGTAAGTTTCGCCACGTTTTTCATCGATTCCGAAAGCAGGCTCAAAGCGTCCATGGAAGGGATGATGGGGCTCATCGGCATGGGCGACTGGAAAATGGAATCGGCAAAAATGGGCGGCATGGACATGAAGGGCATGGACATGAAGAGTATGGACATGGGCGGAATGAAAAAGGGAATGCAGAAAGATTCCGGCAAGGGGAAGACGCAATGATTGAAAAAATCATAGAAACAAGCGCCCGCAAAATTTTTCTTGTTCTGCTATCGGTATCTTTTCTCGGAGCGTGGGGATTCTGGGCGTTGAACAAGGTTCCGCTGGACGCGATACCGGATCTCTCGGACGTGCAGGTTATCATCTTCACCGAATGGCCCGGCAGGAGCCCGGATATCATTGAAGACCAGATTACCTATCCGATAGTCAGCTCCATGACGTCCGCCCCTAACGTAAAGTTCGTGCGGGGGGTTTCCTATCTCGGCGTTTCCTACGTGTACGTCGTGTTCGAAGACGGCACCGATATCTACTGGGCAAGAAGCCGAACAATCGAATACCTCAGCAAAATAAGCGGCAGTCTGCCGGAAGGAGCGAGGGCGTCTCTGGGGCCGGACGCGACCGGCGTGGCGTGGGTTTACGAATACGCGCTAGTGGATAAAACCGGCGGGCACGATCTGTACGAACTGCGCTCCCTACAGGACTGGCAACTTAAATACTCGCTTGAAAGCGTGCCGGGCGTGGCGGAAGTGGCGAGCGTAGGCGGGTTCGTAAAACAGTATCAGATAACGCTCGACCCCGACAGACTGCGGGCTTACGGGATGCCGGTTAGCAGAATCGTCAACGCCGTCCGCCGAAGCAATAACGACGTCGGCGGGCGGGTAGTGGAGTTCGCCGGGGCGGAGTACATGATACGAGGAAGAGGCTACATAAAAAGCCTCGAAGATATCAGGAAAATCAGCCTCGGCGTGGATGAAAACGGCACGCCCATACTTTTGGGAAGCATCGCCGATGTAAGGTTCGGCCCGGACATTCGCCGAGGAATAGCGGAGCTGAACGGAGAAGGTGAAACGGTGGGCGGCATCGTTGTTATGCGCTACGGAGAAAACGCCCTCGACGTCATTAAAAGGGTGAAAAAAAGAATCGGCGAGATAAAATCGTCCCTGCCGCCCGGCGTGGAGATAGTGACGACCTACGACCGCTCCAACCTCATTTACCGCGCCATCGATACGCTGAAGAGCAAACTTATCGAAGAGAGCGTCATCGTAATCCTTATCTGTTTTCTTTTTCTCTTCCATATCAGGAGCGGAATGGTGGCCGTAATAGTCCTGCCTGTGGCGATACTGCTCTCTTTCATTCCGATGTATTACATGGAGATAACATCCAGCATCATGTCGCTCGGCGGAATCGCCATAGCCATCGGCGCCATGGTGGACGCGGTGATAGTTATGATTGAAAACGCTCACAAGCATATCGAGGAAGACGTCGGCGCGAACCGTACGGACGCCATCATCAACGCCGCTAAAGAGGTGGGTAAGCCCCTTTTCTTTTCATTGCTGATAATCACCGTTTCGTTTGTTCCGGTATTTTCGCTTGAAGCGCAGGAAGGACGGCTCTTTGTGCCGCTGGCGTTCACGAAATCGTTCGCGATGTTTTTCGCCGAGATACTTTCAATCACGCTGGCGCCTGCGCTTATGGTTCTGCTTATCCGGGGGAAAATTACCGCCGGGGCGCGCAATCCGCTGAACCGGCTGTTGACCTTTATCTATCGGCCGATACTGCGCCTGTTTTTAAGATTCAGGAAAACCGCTGTGCTTCTGTCGATTGTGGCGCTGTTCCCCGTATGGCCGGTTATCGGCCAAATCGGGTCGGAGTTCATGCCTCCTCTCAACGAAGGAACCATGCTGTACATGCCGACTTCCCTGCCGGGGCTTTCCATAACGGAAGCCGGCAGGATACTGAGCGCTCAGGATAAGGTTCTAAAAACTTTCCCGGAGGTTCAAACGGTTTTCGGGAAAATAGGACACGCGAACACAGCCACCGACCCCGCGCCTCTGAACATGGTGGAAACCGTAGTCACTCTGAAACCGGAGGAGGAGTGGCGCCCCGGAATGACGTGGGAAGGCTTAATAAGCGAAATGGACGGGAAACTTCAGGTTCCGGGGATGCCCAACATCTGGTGGATGCCTATCCAGACCCGCACGGAAATGCTCGCCACCGGCATAAGGACGCCGCTTGGGATAAAAATTCTTGGGCCCGACCTTAACCGGATACAGCAGTTGGGCAGAGCAATGGAACCGGTTTTCAGAAAAATCCAAGGCACGAGAAGCGTTTACGCGGAAAGGGTGGTCGGCGGATATTTTCTGGATTTCAATATAGACCGCGACGCGATAGCGAGATACGGCCTTACGGTTGGCGATGTGGAGGATGTTATCGAAACCGCCATAGGCGGCAAAAACATATCGTCCACGATTGAAGGAAGGGAGCGGTACCCCATCAACGTCCGGTACGGCAGGGAACTGCGCGACAATGTTGAGAAACTGGGGCATGTGCTCGTTCATACACCGATGGGAACGGAGATACCTATGCAACAGCTCGCATCTATTAAAATCGTTTCCGGCCCTCCGATGATACGGGATGAAAACGGTTCGCTTGCCGGATTCGTTTTTGTGGATATCGCCGGTAGGGATATCGGCCGCTATGTGGAAGAAGCCAAAAAGGCCGTTAAAGCCAACATAAAACTGCCGCCGGGATACCGCCTTGAATGGGCGGGGCAGTTTCAATACATGGAAAGGGCCAAAGAAAAACTGAAGGTGGTTGTGCCGTTTACCATATTGATAATCTTCGTTCTGCTCTACCTGAACTTCGAGTCGGTCGCCAAAAGCATGATGGTGCTGTTATCCATCCCTTTTTCGCTTGTCGGAGGCATCCTCGCCATCAATTACTTCGGCTACAACTTCAGCGTGGCTGTCTGGGTGGGATTCATAGCTCTGGCAGGCGTTACGTCGGAAATCGGAGTGATAATGATTACCTATCTGGATCAGGCGGACGCCGACAGACTAAAAGGCGGACTTTCGGGAACCGGGAATATACGGCAGGCGGTTATAAACGGAGCCGAAAAGCGCGTGCGCCCGATAGTAATGACGGTAAGCGCCATCATGGGCGGGTTGATGCCCATCATGTGGTCGCACGGTACAGGCGCCGACGTAATGAAAAGGATAGCCGCGCCGATGATTGGAGGGATGGCGACCGCAACCATAATCACACTGCTGGTGATTCCCTGCGTATATTTCATCTGGAAGGAGCATCAAACGTAATTCCAAAAATTTCAGTGCCGGCAGAGTATAGGCGAAAGTGAAACATCAAATGTGAACTATTAGAGGTGACTACAAAACTAGGGGCGATTCAATCCCTTTTATAGGTGCTAGAAATTCTTGCATGCTTAAGGGATTAAGATGCCAAAATAGCGGTCAATTTAATGAAGATTGTGCGAAGTAGAAGCCTTCTTACCAAGATCAAACTTGAAAAAACTGTCAAACAACTCTGTTTTGCGAATTTCATATTCGGCAAAGTAGTAAGTTTTCCCGGAAATGTATTTTCTTTCCAAAAGGCCGAAAGATTCCAGGGGATTAATAAATCTTGTCTTAATTAAAACAGCAGTCATATCATATGGATATATCATATGAATTTCTTCTCTAACCGAAGGCAATAATAGTGATGAAGCAATATCTTTTGGCTTTTCCCAGTTTGCGCAAAGCTTCCCAAACATGTAAATACTAAATGCAATTGTATCCTGGAACGATGAGAATTCAGGCATCCTATCCAAATATGCAAGATTGATTTTCAAAAAAAGAGTTTTAAACAAAAGGATATAAAGCTCTCCTGCCATATCTTCACGTAAGAATATTTTTCCATTTTTGGTAATCTGAAAGGCACCTTTTACCTTTCGCATAAGACCGGCCTGTTGGAGAATAATTCTCAAAATATGAATAAGAAAAACATCCATTTCATTTACGACCTTGTTAACATCCCGCACGCTTTCAACATATTTTTCAGGCCATTTCATCTGATCCAGCATTTCCGTCACGAATTTGCGATTAAGGTTGCCCTTTGCAGTGGCTTTAATGCCACCTGCTCGTAAAAGGGTATCCAAAAAGATTCTCGAGTTTCCCAAAATAGGCACTTCTTTGAGATAATCAAAAGAAAGGCCGCTATTAAGCTGGATAGAGCTTTTTTCGCTGTCCCAGTCAGAATCCAGTAATGCCGCCACCTGAGCAGGAGAAAGACTGCCCATATCTTTTTTAGGAATATCGTTATATGCCTTATTTTGTGTGGCTAAGAAGTTATTTAAATCATCAAGACTCTTGAAAGTTTTCCCTTTAATAGCTTCTTTGATGAAATTTTGGAATTCATTTGTAGGATTTGAACAAAAATTATCTCCATGAATAATATCATTAAAGACTTTATTAGCAGGTGATACAGGAGTATCCAATGGCAAATGTTCGTCCTCGTCATAGTATTTTTCAAGAAGCGAGTTGATTTTATCAATAATTCTATCAAGCTTTTTTTGCGTTTTTGGGCTTTCTGCATGATTGGCAGCAAAAGCTAAATGCCCGGCCAAGTCATCCAGTTCTGAAAGGGTGAACATAGACACGATATTCTTTCCCTTGACTTGGGCAAGTCTCACCTGTTTTAGCAGATTATCGTCTGTGAAGGTTTCAGAAATTATCAGCTTTCGCTCGTAAAGGGTTAGCTCAAGCGCAATTTTATCTGTCGACTTTACTTTTTTGACCATAACTACTTAAATCAGCTTTTGCAAAGAATAACATATGTCCGATGGCTTCGTATTGACACTGTGTTTATGGAAACAGCAACTTGATTCTAGAAAGATGTGTTAGCAAAGTCAAAATATCCCTTTTTCGTCGGAGCCGGTTTTGAAGTGATGTACACTTGAATTACTTGTCTGGCCTTCATGCTCTTTGAGCTTTTCGGTAAAGTGTGTGTCGTTAAAATCTCGATACTTCTCTTCGTAAAGCCTTAGCACCTCTGCGCGGTAGGAGACAGGAACCGCATTCCCAGGCTCCTTACCCCTGTTTCTATGCGCCAAACCGGCTACACCCCCGGCAACGTAACGCTTCTTTAAACGTTTTGCATGACGGTAACTTACCCCCAGAAGACTGACCGCCTCTATCAGCGTTACACTCCCTGAAACAACCTGTTCCATTATTCTTACCCGATTAGCTTCCTTACGACTCAAAATAATTTTCCCTTTCACAATCGCTACCTCCTTTAAGGGGACATTTTAGCTTTGCAGTTAATGGGGACATTTTCCCTTTGCTAACACAATCACGGCCGGATTGGTTGCCAAGCAGGGGCAAAAATGGTAGTTTTTGAATTCCAGCGTCAATCATTGAGGGGGACAAATTGAAGATACATGAATATCAGGCGAAAGAAGTTTTAGCGAAATACGGAATCCCCGTGCCCAAA
This sequence comes from Nitrospirota bacterium, assembly GCA_024275775.1. Taxonomy (GTDB): domain Bacteria; phylum Nitrospinota_A; class UBA7883; order JACRGQ01; family JACRGQ01; genus JAJRYM01. The sequence goes on along the minus strand of JAJRYM010000059.1, from coordinate 8,349 downwards.
GGTTTCTTTACCGATACCAACGGTAACGCGAAGGAACTTGCGGAGAAACTCGGAGGATATCCGGTAGTCGTTAAAGCGCAGATACACGCGGGCGGACGCGGCAAGGCAGGCGGCGTGAAGCTGGCTAAATCGGCCGAGGAAGCGGAAGAGCACGCAAAAGCCATTCTGGGCGCGACTCTTGTAACGCATCAGACCGGGCCGGAAGGCAAAGAGGTAAAGAAGCTCCTTATCGAAGCCGGGTGCGGCATAGAACGCGAGCTTTATATCAGCGTGGTGCTAGACCGCGCCAGTGCCACTAATGTGATAATGGCATCGACGGAAGGCGGCGTGGAAATAGAAGAAGTGGCCGCCAGCACACCGGAAAAAATTCTAAAAGTTTTCGTAGATCCCGCCATAGGCATCATGCCGTACCAGTGCAGGCAATTGGCGTTCGGCCTCGGTTTCCCGAAGGAACTCATCGGGAAAGCTTCCAAACTCATCATGAATCTGTACAACGCTTTCGTAGGCGAAGATCTGGATATGGCCGAAATCAACCCGCTCGTGCAGACGGCCGACGGGCAGGTAATCGCGCTGGACGCCAAGCTGGGATACGACGACAACGCCATGTTCCGCCACAAAGACGCCGCCGAATACAGAGACCTTAACGAAGAAGACCCGTTTGAAATCGAAGCTTCAAAATACAATCTCAACTATATAAAGCTGGACGGCACCATCGGGTGCATGGTTAACGGCGCAGGGCTGGCGATGGCCACGATGGACATCATCAAATATTCCGGCGGCGAACCGGCCAATTTCCTGGACGTGGGCGGCGGCGCGAGCGCCGAGCAGATAGAAGAAGCCCTGAAGATAATCGTTTCCGACAAAACCACCAAAGCTATTTTCATCAATATCTTCGGCGGCATACTTCGTTGCGACAGGCTCGCCAACGGCGTCGTATCGGCGGCGAAGAAAATCCACATCGACATCCCGATAGTAATCAGGATGGAAGGAACTAACGTGGAAGAGGGCAACAGGATTCTGCAGGAAAGCGGTCTCAATTTCATAATCGGCAACGGAATGCGCGACGGGGCGGAAAAAGTCGTCGCGGCGATGAAGGGATAGGTCATGAGCGTTCTTGTAAACAGCGATACGAAACTTCTTGTGCAGGGAATAACCGGCAAGGAAGGACTTTTTCACGCCACCGGATGCCGGGAATACGGCACGAACGTGGTCGGCGGCGTAACGCCCGGCAAAGGCGGGCAGGAAACGGACGGTTTCAAGGTATGGAACACCGTAAGGGAAGCGAAAGCCGATACCGGCGCGAACGCCACGATGATTTTCGTCCCGCCTCCTTTCGCCGCAGACGCCATACTAGAAGCGGCAGACGCCGGAATAGAGCTTATCGTCTGCATCACGGAAGGAATACCGGTGCACGACATGGTAAAGGTCTGGAGAGTCGTCGGGGATTGCGGATGCAGGCTTATCGGCCCGAACTGCCCCGGCGTAATAACCCCCGGCCAAGCGAAAATAGGAATCATGCCGGGACATATCCATAAACCGGGCCCGGTTGGGGTGGTATCCCGCTCCGGCACGCTCACCTACGAAGCGGTGGGGCAGTTGACGGCGCTCGGCATAGGCCAATCCACCTGCATCGGCATCGGAGGCGACCCGGTGCACGGCACTACATTCATGGACGCCGTAAAACTTTTTAACGACGACCCGCAGACGGAAGCTATCGTAATGATAGGCGAGATAGGCGGAACGGAAGAAGAAACCACCGCGGAGTATATTAAGGAAAACGTAAAGAAACCTGTGGTCGGGTTCATCGCCGGACAGACAGCTCCGCCGGGACGAAGAATGGGACACGCCGGAGCTATTATCTCCGGAGGCAAGGGAACCGCCGCGGACAAGATGAAAGCGATGCGGGAAGCCGGTATTCACGTTTGCGAAAGCCCGGCCGATATAGGAGAAACCGTAAAAAAAGTGATGTAACATCATTTTGTGGCAGAAAGAACATAAGGAGGAAACATAAATGAGCGATTTGATAATTAGGATCGGCGGAGAAGGAGGCGAAGGCATCATAAGCTCCGGCGATATGGTGGCGCAGGCCGCCGCAAGGTCGGGTTTGAATATTCTGACGTTCAAAACATTTCCAGCCGAAATCCGGGGCGGGTACGCAATGTACCAGATCCGTTTTTCGACGGATGAGATTAAATCGGAAGGTTCCGGCTTCGACGTAATGTGCGCCTTCAATCAGGAGGCTCTTGATAAAAACCGCTCGGCGCTCAAGCCGGGAACCGTGCTTGTTTACGACTATCCGGGCGGCGACATCAAGGAAGAAGTGAACATAGACGGCGTAACCTGCTACAACCTGCCGATGTCCCAGATAGCTAAAAAGGAGCTGGAGATGTACCGCGCCAAGAACATGGTGGCGCTGGGCGCGCTTTCGGAGCTTTTCGACATATCGTCCGAATCGGTGCGGGATACTATTCACAGCAAGTTCGGCAAAAAAGGAGAAAAGGTTGTCGGCATCAACCTTAACGCCATCGAAGCCGGCGCGAAATACGTTCGGGAAAACCATAAAAAAACCGACCCCTTCAAAATGGGCAAGGCTGAAAGGGCCGATAAAGACGTAATCATAATCTCCGGCAACAACGCCGCCGGCTTGGGAGCGCTGATAGCCGGATGCCGGTTCCTCAGCTGTTACCCGATAACGCCCGCTACCGAAGTGGCGATATTCATGTCCAAATACCTGCCGAAACTGGACGGCACTCTTGTTCAGGCCGAGGATGAAATAGCGTCGATCGCCAACGTCATCGGCGCGGCTTTTGCCGGACAGAAAGCGATGACATCGACCTCCGGGCCGGGCCTTTCGCTGATGCAGGAGTTTCTTGGCTACGCGTCGATGGCGGAAATTCCATGCGTAGTAGTGGATGTTCAGCGCGGCGGCCCTTCAACCGGCCTGCCGACCAAGCATGAACAGTCCGATCTCTTCATGGCGGCGCACGGCGGGCACGGCGACGCGCCCCGCATCGTTCTTTCGCCGGAAAACGTGCCGGACGTAATCGACATCATGGTTCAGGCGTTCAACCTCGCGGAAAAATATCAGGTGCCGGTTCTTGTTCTTACCGACGGTTCGCTCGGAAACAGAACAGAATCGATACAAGCGCCGGACCCGAATAGCTACGAAATAATCGATAGAAAGCGGTACGCGCCTAACGGCGACGGCCCGTACAAGAGGTACGAACTGAACGAATCCGGCATAAGCGCCATGTCTCACCCCGGCGATGCCGACGGCGCCTATATCGCCACCGGGCTGGAACATTTTGAAACGTCCGCGCCAGGTTACACGCCGGAACTTCATGTCTCGATGAGCGATAAACGGTTCAGGAAACTGGAGAACATCGAAGATGAGCTTCCGCCGATTGAAGTTCAGGGAGACGGAGAAGCCGACCTCGGTTTGATAAGCTGGGGTTCCACCCTCGGAACTGTGCGAGAGTCTGTGGATATGGCAATCGCCGCAGGGATGAAAGTAAAAGCCCTTCACCCGAAGCTGGTCTGGCCCGTGCCGGTAAAAGCGATTACGGAATTTGCATCAGGATGCAAAAAGATTCTGGTGCCGGAAATAAACAAGCAGGGGCAGTTGGCGGAGATTATCCGCTCTAAAACCGACCTGCACCTCATTCAATACAACGTTTACGGCGGGCTCCCCATAACCCCCGATGAGCTATTCGAAAAGATAAAGGAGGTTATCTGATGACTACAGCTACAGTCCCTCTAAAAGCCAAGGATTACCGAAGCGAAGTAAAAGTCGTATGGTGCCCAGGTTGCGGCGACTACGGCGTTTTAAATTCCGTACAGAAAGCGTTCGCCGAGCTTCAGCTTCCGATTAATAACACGGTGGCGGTTTCCGGTATCGGATGTTCAAGCAGGCTTCCCTACTTTTTGAAAACCTACGGATTCCACTCTCTGCACGGGCGCTCCCTGCCGGTTGGAGCCGGCATAAAGCTGGGCAACCCCGATTTGGAGGTTGTGGTATTCGGCGGCGACGGCGATGGCTTCTCCATCGGCGGCGGCCATGTGCCTCACGTTGTAAGAAAAAATACCGACCTGACCTACGTCGTAATGGACAACCACATATACGGCCTTACCAAGGGGCAGGTATCGCCCACTTCAAGCCCCGGTTTCGTTGCAACGACCACGCCGTACGGAGCGCCGGACACAACTTCGGTCAACCCCCTGGCATACGTTCTTACGTTCGGCGGAACTTTCGTGGCGCAATGTTTTTCAGGAAACCCGAAGCAGACCGCCGAAATCGTAAAACAGGCGATACAGCACAAGGGCTTTTCCTATGTGAACATCATTTCGCCCTGCCTTACGTTCAACAAAATTGATACGTTCGATTTCTACAAGGACTCGGTGGCCGAACTGCCGGAAGATCACGATAACGGCGACCTCGTGCAGGCGCTGGACAAGGCGCTCAATCCGCCTGCGGGGAAAACCTACACCGGCATTTTCTACAAAGCGAGCAAACCGACTCTGATCGAAAATCTGCGCGCCATGAATAAGAAAGTCGGAGCGGATAAGAACTACGACCTCAATAAGATAATCGACGCGCACCGGCCATGAGCGTGGAGAAAACACTCGCGCTCATAAAACCGGACGCCGTTGAACGGGGTTTGCAGGGAGAAATCATCGGCCGAATCCTGAAAAAAGGTTTCAGGATTCTGGCCATGAAACAGCTACTGCTTACCCGGCATCAGGCGGAAGCTTTTTACAGGGAGCATGAAGCAAGACCTTTTTTCAGCCCGCTTTGCGAATACATGACTTCGGGGCCGATAATAGCCTTCGCGCTTGAAAAGGAAAACGGCATCGCCGACTGGCGGGAACTTATGGGAGCCACCAACCCCGCCGATGCGGCCGAAGGGACAATCCGGAAAGACCTTGCAGTGGATATCGAGAAAAATTCGGTGCACGGGTCGGATTCGCCGGAGTCCGCCCACAGAGAGGTGCCTTTCTTTTTCAACAGGCTGGAATACTGAAAAGGCCGGCGGTTTCTCACTGCCGGCTGGTTATTGCGTGATATTTTTGCGAAAAAGGTTGCGGGATTAAGCCTTAGCTATTATCCTGTTTTTCTAACAAAGAAATCGTTTTTTGTTGCCCCCTCGTCTAATGGTAGGACGGCAGATTCTGGTTCTGTTTGTCGAGGTTCGAATCCTTGGGGGGCAGCCAAATTTCCCCCCATGTTGAACCCCGTTTACCCCCAGGCCGGATAGCTGTGCGGATATTTCACCGCTTCATTAAAAGAAACGCAGGCTGTCTCTCCCCTCAGTGAGACGGCCTGCGCCGTACAATTTTACGACTTATTTCTTGGGCGGCAGTACAGCGTCTTTACACGCTTTCGCCATGCGGAATTTCACCACTTTGCGGGCAGGTATTTTTATTGTTTCACCTGTCTGCGGATTGCGTCCTTTTCTTGCTTTCCTTTTCACAAGCACCAGCTTGCCGAGGCCCGGAAGAGTGAACCCGTTTTTGGCTTCCTTGTAAGCAAGGGCCACCAGGCATTCAAGCACTTCCTTGCTCTGCTTTTTTGTGAGGCCGTTGTTATCGGCAAGATGAGCTATTATCTGACTTTTGGTCATCGGCTTTTTGGCCATAAAAGAATCCCCCTAAGATTATTAGTTAACAAACCATTTACGATAACTGCGAACTATTATCCCAACACAAGCCTTGTTTGTAAACTATTTTTCCTGCAGTCCATGAATGGAAAGGAGACCATGAAGGGTTAAATCAGGCTGATGATGCTCAACAGTTTCCGCGAGCTCTTTCAGCCATGCGCTCTGCCCGCCGGTGGCGATTACTTTCGGCTCGCCTTCCATTTCCGATTTCATTTTCCGCACTATGGCGTCTATCATACCGGCAAATCCGTACACAGCGCCCGACTGCATGCTTTCAATCGTGTTTCTTCCTATAACGCGCCCCGGTTTTTTAAGGCCGATGCTAGGCAGTTGCGCCGCCTTTTGCGAGAGGGAAGCCATGGAAGAACCTATACCGGGCGCTATCACGCCGCCAAGGTATTCCCCTTTGGCCGATATGGCATCGAAGGTGATGGCCGTGCCCAGATCTACGATTATCAGCGGGCCTCCGAAAAGGCGGTATCCTCCCACGGCGTTCGCTATTCTATCCGCCCCAACCTCCTTTGGATTGTCGTAAAGAATCGCTATGCCGGTTTTCACGCCGGGCCCTACCACCACAGGGTTAACCCCAAAAAGATTTTCGGCAAGCTCAATATAATGGCCTGTCATATGCGGCACTACCGAACAGACGGCGGCCTTTGCGACCGCTTCCTTTTTAATGCCGTGTTCCTTCAGGAGGGTCGATATTTTCAGCGATATTTCATCCGGCGTATCGAGAAGATTCGTATTCAGCCGAAACTTTTTTGAAAGAGTTTCCCCTTCAAAAATTCCTACTACAGTATTTGTGTTTCCGATATCGACGGCGAACAGCATTTCAATCGACCGTTATAGTGAAATCGCCGCTCAAAACCTTTTGAACGCCGTCGGCGGTTTCCAGAATAAGAGCGCCCTCGTCGTCTATATTGATAGCCTTCCCTTTGACGGTTCCGGAAGGCTGGCTGATCTCGAGGGTTTTTCCCAGCGTGCAGTTAACGTCAACCCAGAAAGGCCTCACGCGCGAAAAACCGCCTTCCATGAAAAGATCAACCATCGGTTCAAGCCGGTTTAACAATGCCGCCGCTACATCTTCTTTTGAAGCAACTGTTCCGGTCTGCCGCAGGCTGACGGCTATTTCCGAAATATCCTCCGGGAAAACTTCCTGCTCCACGTTGACGCCGATGCCGAGCAGAATAAAACTTTTTTCATTCGTTTTTAGTTCCGAAAGAATGCCGCCGATTTTTTTCCCTTCGTACATTATGTCGTTGGGGTATTTAACGCTGAAAGGTGTGCCTGTAAGCTCCGTCAGGCCGAGCGCCAAAGCCGCGCCCGCCGTAAGGGTTATGGCGGAAAGCCCCGCCGTCTGCGGTTTCATCTCCAGTATCACCGTCATGGTAAGACAGCCCTCGGAATACCACGACCGCTCAAGCCTGCCTCGCCCCGCCGTCTGTCTGCCGGCGATTATCACCATGCCGTGATTTAATTCGTTGTTGCGAAAAAGACGGCCCGCGTGAAAATTTGTGGAATCGGTTTCAGGAAGATAAAGAATATCCCGGCCGATTATCCTCGTGGAAAGTTGTTCGCCTATTAAAGTCGTATTCATCGTCTTAACAGTAGGCCAGCGAAAGCCGTCAAGCCTATTCCCTCCCCTATGGCAAACAGTAGCCACCGGTATGGTGGAGGCGCCATGCCTGCTTCGATTATTTTTGCGTCCGCCATGAATGTGTAAAGTATAATCCCCGCGCCGAGAGCAATCCAGAAAATATCGAGCTTTTTAAGAAGCGGCTTCCATCCTTTTTCCACTCGGCGGATTATCAGCACGGCGCTCATGCAGAGAGAAATCGCCACTATAACCGGCGCGAGCACCGGCCCCCACCAGGCAACCGGCAGAAGAAAAAGAATGTCCGGCTCAAAAAAAGAGGCCGGCCAGCCGATAAACAGCTTTAGCCAGAGGTAGTAGCCGATATCCCACAGGCCGAAACAGTACATGAAAAAAGCGAATTTCCGCCAGGCCGACCTGCCCGCGATGAGGCCGACGCTTATTAGAATACCCATCGTGGCCGCCTCGCGCATCATCTCCATAAAAAGGATGTTTTCGGGAATCGGTTTCATAGGAAAAGAGAACCCTTCCGGGTAGTACAGTTGCCTGAGATAAATCACAACGGCCGCCTCCACAAGAGCGAACGCCAGAGAAAAAAACGAAAGCGGAATAAAAATTCTCATGCTTCGGCTATTCTAACCCGCCGCCCCGCGAGGCAAAACATCATGTTAATATCGGCTCATGGACTGGAAAGAGCAGATTGTGAGCAACCCCTCGATTGAAGGCGGCAGGCCGGTAATAAAAGGAACTCAGTTGACGGTGGACTACCTTCTCGAACTTGTATCGCAGGGGTGGAGTTTCGAGGACATAAAGGAGAACTATCCGGTAGTCACAGCCGAGGCGTTCGAAGCGATTTTCGCCCTTGCGAGAGAGAGTATCGATAGCAGGTTTCCGCCAAAATAAAAGGCGATTTTACGGCTTGCCCGGCATCGTTCAAATTAATAAAATAAATCAGGGTAGCCGTACAGAAAACAAAACATCAAAGGGGGCAATCATGAACAATCTGAAAAACTCCATCTTGAATATTCCGGCTATGTACATGGTACTGGCTTTTACACTCCTTGTGCCGGGAACGCTGGCTCTTCAGGGATGCGGAGG
>JAJRYM010000058.1 GCA_024275775.1 Nitrospirota bacterium | reverse complement strand
GCGGACGCGGTTTTCCTGTGCGGGCCGGCTTTAAGCGTTTTGCCGACGCTCGAGCAAATCGCTTCCCACGTTTCGCCGGACGCGCTTGTTACGGATGCGGCTTCCACCAAGCGGGAAATCGTCGAGGTGGCGGAAAAAATAGCTGGCGGGCGGTTTACGTTTATCGGTTCGCACCCGATAGCCGGGACGGAAAAATCGGGCGCGGAAGCTTCTTTCGAGAAACTTTTCGACGGCCACAAATGTATCGTTACTCCGACGGCTTCAACCCCTTCGGGGATGCTTGAAAAGCTGGAAACGTTCTGGCGACGCGCCGGCATGGATACTATTCGCATGGACGCCGAAAAGCACGATCGGGTTTTCGGCGCGGTAAGCCATCTTCCGCACATGGTCGTGTTTGCGCTGGTAAACGCCGTTTGCGATATGCAGGAGGAACAGGATCTCATTAACTACGCCGCCGGGGGGTTCCGGGATTTCACTCGGATTGCATCCAGCCCGCCCGAAATGTGGGCCGACGTGGCGCTGACAAACGCCGAGATTCTCACCCGACAGATGGGGATGGTTAAAGAGCAGTGCGAGGAAATAGCTTCCGCCATAGACGACGGCGACAGGGAACGGCTCATCGCCATCTTCCACAAGTCGAACGCGTTCCGCAAAAGGCTTTTCTGAAAAAAAGGAAAACCTTCCCTTTTTCCCTTCCTTACGTTCGCTTGCGTTCACAAGGAAGGGATTTTTTACGGCTTACGTTGTGCCTAAGAGAGATTGCCACGTTCCCCGCCCTTGGCGGGGAATTCGCAAAGACAGGTAAGGTGAAGCGCGCCTCGTAAAGGCGGGTGTGGCGGTTTCGTGAGAAGAGAGATGGCCACGACCCCGCCAAGGGCAGGATCTCGCCATGACAGGGTAGGAGGGGTTAGTCTGTAGGGCATCCGCAACCGCCGGAAAAGTCGGCGTGTTTCGCGGCCTTTACAGTTTCCAATCCTTCCTGCCCTATGAAGAAGGAAAGAGTGAGCGCGGCTGTCGAATCGGCCCACCAGAGGGCAGGGGAGACGATAAACAGCAGGCTCCCGGCGAAAAGTATCACCGACAGTTTAAAGCAGGCAAGCGTACAGCCGGCGTCTTTCATCACTGTCGAGCTGTCGAGAACGAGCGCTGTTTTCTTTTTGGCGCGGTAGAGAAAAAGCATCAGGCAGATGCTTACAAGGGCGATAATCAGGCCCGGAACGGTGGTGGCCGGATGGTTGCCGGTAAGAAGCTGGTATCCGCCGCCGGCCGCTATTACCACGGCCAGCAAAAGAAAAAGCGCTCCTATGCCGAGCGTCGCTTTGCGTTCCCGCTCCAGCGATATGCCGTCTTCTCCCGAAACTTCGGCGCGGAGCCTCCACAGAACCAGAAACGCGGAGGCAACTTCTATGAAGCTGTCCATGCCGAACCCGGCAAGGGAAAACGATTCTTCCGTAACTCCGAAGTAAATCGAGACGATCCCTTCAATGGCGTTGTAGCCGATGGTAAGCATGGAGAGGAAGAACGCTGTTTTTATAAAACCGGTACGCTCCTCGCCGGTATCCGCCGTCCGTGTGGTTATTACAGCCATTCCGCATTATACGGCATCAAATCAGTTATCATTTAGCCATGCGTTTTGAATTTTGGGCCGTTGCCGTTATTGTCTGCGCGGGTCTTTTTATTTTCGGCAGGTGGTACGAAAACCGGCTTCTTTTTTATCCGGAACGGACATTTTCGCTATTGCCTTCCGACCTCGGACTGCGCCCGGAAGAGGTTTATATAACCGTAGGCGAGCGCGGCGATAAAATACACGGCTGGTTTTTCGACGCGGGCGGGGAGGCGACTCTTCTTTACGTGCACGGCAATGCCGGAAACATAGCGGACAGGCTTCCGGTGGCGGCGGAATATCTCAAGCACGATTTTAACGTTTTCATGTTCGATTTTCGCGGGTACGGGAAAAGCGAGGGGGCTCCTTCCAAGCAGGGGATAGTGGAGGATAGTTTCGCCGCGTACGATTTCCTTGTGAAGGAAAAAAGTATCAAGCCGGAAAGTATCGTCATCGTCGGCCAGTCGCTGGGAGGAGCGGCGGCGCTTAAAGTTGCCGTAGCCCGTCCGTGCAGGGGAATACTGCTGGAAGGGACTTTTTATTCCATAAAGGAGATGGCGAAGGACGTTTTCGGCATACTGCCTTTGTGGCTACTAGCCTCGAACGGCCTTGACAGTGGAGAGGAAGTAAAGAAACTGAAGAAGCCGATAATCTTTTTTCACGGCGCGCGGGATGACGTCGTGCCGCTTAGACATTCAAAACTTCTTTACGAAGCCGCCAACGAGCCGAAGAAACTTGTTGTTTTCAAAACCGCCGGCCACGTGGATATGTACGAAGCCGACCCGGCGCTTTATTTCACGACGCTTCTACAACTAGCCGGCCGGTAAACGGTCGCCGGTTAGGGAATTTTAGCCGGTGAACTCCCGTGTTATTTCCATCTTTTCCATCGTGATGCACGGCACCGGGCAGACGTCTATGCAGAGCCCGCAACGTACGCAGTTTTCTTCATCCATAACCATGTAAGTGTGCCCTTTGTTTTCGGCCACGGCATCGCCGGCGCTGTTTTTCACCTTAACGTGCTCTTCCTGAAGCATCTGTATGCAGTCGTACGGGCATACGTCCACGCAGTTGTAGCAGAGGATGCATTCCGTTTCGTCTATCTGGATGTTGTGGTTGCACAGATAACATCTTTCACCCTGCCAGTAACTGTCTTCCGGCAGGTAGCCGGTATCGACTTCGCGCAACTGGTCTTTGCGTTCTTCGATGCCGAGGGCGCGCATCTCAAGCCGTGGAATCAGATCGAAAATATTTCCCTCGATAGATTTCCATCCCTTGTACGAATCCGGTATCCTCTGCTCCCACACTTTTGATTGACTGCTCAGCCGGAATCTATCTTCGCCGGTAAGGAACCTGTCCACAAGGCGGGACGCTTTATGCGCGTGGCCTATGGCGGTGATGATGTCGCTCGCCCCGGTTATATAATCGCCGGTGGCGAAAACCCCCGGAATACCGGTTGAGTAATCTTCGAGATTCATATCGAAACCTTCCCCGAACGGCGATGTATCCGGCGCCTGCCCGATGGCGGGTATAAGCCAGTCCACTTCAATCGGCATGTCGGAACCTTCAATCGGCGTAACGCTTCTTCGGCCGGATTCATCCGGTAATCCCAGCCGGTTGCGGCGCATGACCACCTCCTGCACGGCGCCGTGGCTACCTCTTTTTGCTTCAACGGGGGAGAGGAGATACATCATCTTGATTCCCTCGATTTGGGTTTCCTTAAGTTCCCGCTCGTCAACCAGCAGTTCGTTTCTCGACCGGCGGTAAACGATGGTCACCTTCTCGGCGCCAAGTCTCCAAGCGGAGCGGGCGCAATCCATCGCCGTAAATCCGCCGCCGAGCACCATCACGTGCCCCCATACTTCCGTCAGCTCGTTGCTGTTCACCTGGCTCATGAAGTCGAGGCCGGGCACCACGCGGTCGAGGTCTTCGCCGGGTATCCCCAGACTGTGCGGAACCATGCTTCCAGCCGCCATGATTACGGCGTCGTATTCTTCCGCGAGGTCTTTTATGGAAACATCTTTGCCCACCCATACGCCGCATTTCAAATCTACGCCGAGGTTGAGCACCTGGTTTATTTCGTCGTCGATAAGGGCGTCCGGAAGCCGGAAATGGGGGATGCCGAACCTCAGCATGCCGCCGGGTTTATCCATCCCTTCCAGAATGGTTACGGAATGCCCCCATAGCGTGAGGTCTTGCGCGGCCGCCAGCCCTGCGGGGCCGGAGCCGACCACGGCAACCTTCTTGCCGGTTGTCTTGGCTTTTTTGAGTTGGGGGTGCGATTTTTTGAAGTCGGCGCCGCTTCTTTTGAGCCAGCAGATGGAAACGGATTCCCCCATCCCTTTAAAACCGTGCCTGCACACGTCTTCGCACGGGTGCGCGCATACTCTGCCGAGGATGTGCGGGAGAATGTTGTCTTCCCGGTTGATGCGGTAGCATTCGTCGTATTCGCCCCTTGCGGCGGCATCGATATATTCCGGTATTCTTGTTTCCGCCGGACAGCCTCTTCTGCACGGAACGTTATCCCGGTACCATTCGACATCCGGGTCTGCGCAGAAAAACATTTTGTTTGTTACGGTTTTTACCCTGATGACGTCGGGCGGTTCTCCCTGCCCCTGCGGGACGCGGGCCATGATTCGAAAGCGGCCTTTTTCCATTCTCCCCCCTTATGATTAACGGTTGAAAGATACTATATTAGCTTTTATCCGGTGCCGGAAAAAAGGGAAATTTTTTTCAGCGGGATGGTATACTGTTTTTGAAAGTTCAATGAAAATATTTACGGCATCTTTGCGAAAGAGATAAAGAAAAATGGCTGAAAATGACGACAAACAGATGGATAAGCTTTCGAGAGCCATCGTAGAGGCCATCCTGAGTTCCAAGGACGTTAAACAGGCTCTTGCCCGGCTGAAAAAGCTGGAAGGCAAAATCGATAAAACGATGATGGTGTTTGTTTTGAAACTTGATTCCCTCACGGAAGCCCAAGGCGCCGATTTCACGGCCGACAGTTTCACCGGGGAATATTCCGCCGAAGACGAACCGGAAGAGGTAAAGAAGCCGTCCGCGCGCCGTGTACGCAAAAAAGGCGAAATATTGGAGGTTATCGACGGAAGACCGATTTCGGCCAGCGAAAAGAAATTCCTGGAATACCTGTCTGAGCAGTTCGATACGAAGGACTGGCTGAAAAAGCACGGCATCTCGCTCGATTAGTTTTTCAGCCTATGTGAAGCCGTATTCGCGGTGCGATTTCCTTTTCCAGAAACGGTTTAGTAATAAAATCGTTCGCTCCGGCGTTTAAAGCCATTTCCCTGTAGCTTACGGTTTCTTCCCCCAAGAGAACTATTATCGGAATTTCCATGCAGTTCGGCTCCTGCCGAATAAGCTGAATAACGGAGCAACCGTTGCTATCGTCCACCAAGAGGTCCGCGATAACGAGGTCCGGCGCGCTCTTTTTTATAAGCCGCAAAGCTTCTTCCCCGTGTTCGGCTTCCATTACCTTCACGTTGAGATCTTTTAGAATTCGGGCGACCATATTTCTCGCGCCGGTCTGGCTTTCAATAATAAGAGCCGTCGGCCGCGCTATAGGCAGAGAAGCGAAAAAAGCGCTTCCTTTCCCGACTTCCGATTCGACCGTAAGAGTGCCGTCGTGAGCTTCCATAATGTCGCGGCAGAGCGGGAGCCCCAGCCCGGAGCCAACCTCCCCGGCCGTGCCGGTGGTGGACGTTTTCGTTTCGTAGCTGAAAAGCGTTTTTATACGCTCCGGTTCAACGCCTATGCCGCTATCTCTGACGCAGAAGGTAAGCGATTCGTTTTCCGTTACGGATATTTTTATGCGGTCGCCCCGCATGCAGAATTTTATGGCGTTGGCGACGAGGTTCTGAAAAACCTGTTCCAGCAGGGTTGTATCCCCGTACACTCTGGCTTTCGGCGATAACTCCTGCTCGATGGTGATTCCTTTCCTCTCGGCCGGGTACGCCATATTGGCGATGACTTTAAGAACGAGCAGTCGCGCGTTAAAAAACTGTTTCTTCGGTTTGAGCTCGCCCGTTTTAAACCGGCTTACGTCAAGAAGATTTGATATGAGGTCGAGCATATTTTCGCTTGTGCGGATGGCCGCGTCCAGATGCGCCAGCGATTCGCGTTTCATGTCCAGCGATTCGTTTTCCCGGATAAGCCTCATATAGGAACGCAACGTGCCGAGAGGCCCCCTGAGGTCGTGCGCGAGGAGTGTCATGAACTTGTCCTTCAGAAGTGTTGCTTCCTCGGCGGTCTCCTTCATCTCCCGGAGCTTCAGCTCGGCTTTTTTTCGTTCCGTAATATCCGAGAACGTTCCTATCGACCCGTGGAATTTACCGTCGGCGGTTACCAGCGGCCCGCCGGATATCATCACTTCCCTGCGGGTTCCCTTCTTCCCAATCAGGGTGCCCTCGTAACTTGAGATAATCCCCTGTTCCCTTTTGGCGCGTTCAATCTCTATGCGGTTGCGGCTTTCTCGCGTAAAAAAGCTGTGAAAGGTGTTATTTTTTATTTCTTTGGGGCTGTCTATTTCCAGCAGTCGGCACATAACTTCGTTCATGAAAATCGTGTAGCCTTCTTTCGAGATATGCCAGATGCCGATAGGCGAAGATTTCGCCAGCGCCTTATACAGCTCCTCGCTTGCTTTAAGCGCTTCTTCCGCTTTTTTGCGCTCGATGGCGAACGATATGGAACGATCCAGAAGAAGCGGCTCAAGCTGTTCCATAGCAAGAAGCTCGTCGGCTCCGAGCCGTTTCGCCTTCAGCTCGAGTTGCTGTTGTCGGTTTTCGGCCACCATTATTACCGGCGCGTTCGTGCCGCTCCGGCGCAGATTTTTAAGAGCCTCCCGATATTTTTTTTCGTTTCCGCAACAGTGTATGAGTATCGCGTCGAATTCGCCTTTTCCTGCCGCTTCAACGGCGGAAGAGGCCTCGGCGGTTATCAGACTGTATTTCCGTTCTCCTACATTTTTCAGCAGTCGCTCTATTTCAGCGGCGCGCTTTTCGCCGTCGTTAATCAGAAGGATTCTGAAATGTTTTTTCGCGATCCGGCTCACCTCCTCCCAACAATTTCCCGCGCCCCGCCGAGCGGTATGGAAAACTTCCAGCATATTCTAGCAGAAGAGCGGGGCAGGGTGGCAATAGAGGCTTGCGCGGGCAAAATTATTAACTTAAACTGATGCCCTGTTTCCAGCCGAGGGAGGATGTTTCTTGAAAAAGCTTAACGATTACCGGAAGAAGATTGACGATATCGATAAACGGATAGTCGATCTGCTGAACCGGCGCGCGAAAGTAGCCACGGATATCGGCGGATTGAAGTCGAAGAAAAAGCTAGAAATCTACGACCCGCGCCGTGAAGCGGAGGTAATGAAAAAACTTCGCGAGACCGAAAGCATC
>JAJRYM010000057.1 GCA_024275775.1 Nitrospirota bacterium | reverse complement strand
ATTTTCACCAAGGGGAGGCTTTTCAAGCCTGTCTTTGCGAGCGAAGCGCGGCAATCTCTCTTTGTGCGAGATCACCACAGCCTACTGCGTAGGCCTCGCGTTTGGGGAGATAAGCTTCGTCCGTCTTCGCAAAAGCTTCCAGCAAAGTTTTGAGGTAGGAGAGACTGCCACGTCCCGCTCGGAGCGGGACTCGCAGAGACAATTGAAGTCACGCTCGCGGGGAAATTTAAAAAGAGAATTTGAAGTTTTTAAGAGCCTTGTTCAACTCTTTGTTACCCTCCTTTTGCAGGGCTTTTTCCGCTTTCTTTCTTTGCTTATCGATTTCCTTTTGAACGCGCTCCTCAAGCTGTTTTCGGACATCGCCCGCAAGCGAATCCAGATTCGCGAGTTTTCCGTCGTTACCGGCAAGCAGTTTCTTTATTTCAGGAGCCCGTTTGCCTATTTCCCTATCGAGTTCTTGCCGGATTCTCTTCTCGGCTTCTGCCCTTGCGTTTTTCACAGCTTTAGAAAAAACGTTGCCGAGAATTTTATCGATATCGCTGGTAACGGTTACCTGAAGATTCTTCAGCTCGCCGGACGCTTTTCCCTTGAAGCTGATACTGTTTATATCTTTCATGGAATCGTCGAGGATGCGTACGAGGTTTCCATCAATTTCCTTCAACCCTTCGTGGCGGGCGGAAAGCAGAATATTTTTTACCATCACGAGAAAGTAACTGCTTATGTAATCGCCTTCCATATCCAAGCCGATGTTGAGCACTGTCGAGCCGCCTTTAATGCCAATCGGCGAGTCCGACCCCAGTATTCCTTCAATCATCGAAACCGGAATTTCATCGCCCTTTAGGTTGAAGCTGGAAACTGCCTGTTCGCCCGCAAGCTCTATTTTCCCCCTCAGCCCGAAGTACGCGCCCGGCAAATCCTGCGCGCCGCCTTCGATGGCGATATCCACCGGCTTGCCGGTAAGTTTGGGATCGGACGATACTTCGGAGATTACCCCATCGAACCAGTTTCCCGCGCGGTTTTCGGCTGACGTTTTAAAAACCGCTTTTTTTAGATAAAACCGGGGAACCGGGTTTTTAAGCGGGTATTCCACCGTTACCCCTCTCATCCGTTTTTTCTTTTCGGCCTGTTCGCCCGTGCCGGAAAGTTTTTCCCTGACGGACTTGGCCTTGTTGTAAACATTTTCAATCTGTTTGCGATACATGCCGGAAAACAGCTTTTGCGTTATCTCGCCCACGTTCCCGCCGCCTATGCCTACTGTTTCCAGCGCGTTTTGGATGTCGCCGTTGCGGAGGCCGTTCACAAGTTTGGTGACGCCGTTTACCTTATCCACATCCTTCTTAAGCTCACTGCGGGCGGATTTCACATCGTCGATAAGTTTCTTAACTTTCAAAGGCGAGGGCGAGGCCTTAACCTCGTTAAACCTTTTTTCCAGTTCCTTCAGCCTTTCTTTCCAGTATTTATCTCTTCCCTGCGCGAATCCGCGGATATCCTCAAGCTGTTTGAGCGACTTCATCGATTCGGGGTTGACCAGCTTTTTCGTGTCGAACTTTTTCATCAAGTCGCCCGCGGGCAGATATTTTTTCCAGTCCATGTTAGATCCGGCGGAGACAGGCGCCGGTTTTTTCTCCTGCGCGGCGGTTATTCCGCCGAACGTTTTTCGTTTGGAGCCCCAGACGGGACTATCCACCGATATGCTATCTATTACTACGCGCTTCAAAAGAAGATACGGGAGCGAGAAATCGACCGTAGCGGATTTAAACTCGAAAATGTTTTTCCACGGGTCGTCCGGGTTCGCCACCTGCAGGCCGGTTATTTTGACCGACTGGTTTTTTATGCTTATCTCAAGCCGGTCCAGCGATACCTTGGCGCCCACTTTCTCGGTTCCGATGGTTTCGATTTTATTTTTAACAAAAGAGTCGAGATAGTTCACCGTAATGAAAACGGTCACGGCTACCACGGCCGCTATAACGATAAGTAGTTTCCAGCGCATATCTGTTACCTCGTCCAGTCTCTTATCTTCGCGTACAGCCTGTACACGGACGAAGCTTTCATAAGTTTTACTATGCGCAGTCCGTCGATTTTTTCCCTAAGGCGCCCTCGGTAACCTTTTACGAGCCATGCCGTCGCCGCCCATGCCGGTATGAAGAGCGCCAGGGCTACGGCGAGACTTCCCATCACGATGGAATTGTTGAAATTGGTGAAGGTGAAGGTCGGTATGTTGTAAAGCTCCGTCCATGAGTCGTAGAGAGTTTCGGCTTTGAGGATTTTCAAGCCGATAGCGTTGAAGAGCGGATCGAGCGGAAAGGCGATAACGGAAAACAGGAGGAAAGATAGAACCGCCGAGCCGAGATTTACCCTGATTATAAGAACGAGAAAAAGAACCAAGAGGTTGTGAATGTTCCACAGCGGCGTAAGGCCCGCTATCATCCCAAAGCATACTCCGCCCGCAATCTGGGCGGGGGAGGCGTCCGAGTGGAGGATTTTGAATATTTTGCTTATCGGGCCTATTGCGGGGAACATTTATACGGTATTCCTTCTAATCCAGTTTCGATTGCAGTTTAAGTATCTCTTCCATTGTAGTGTCGCCTTTCAGGAAAAGTCTAACGGCGTTTTCCTGGATTGTTTTTATGCCGGCCCGTTCGGCCGTCCGTTTTATTGCATCTTCGGAAACGGCCACGGCAATCATCTCCCGCACCTCGCCGCTGATTTCCAGAATTTCATGCACCCCCTTGCGGCCGTAATAACCGGTCTTTCTGCATTTGTCGCACCCTTTGCCTTTGAAAAGTTTCAGGTCCGGCGCGGGGCTGATGCCGGCGGAAGAGAGCACCTCCGAATCGTATTCATGCGGAGTTTTGCATTCGTCGCAAATCACCCTTACCAGCCGCTGGGCAAGCACCCCTATAAGGGATGTTTTTATCAGGTAAGGCTCTATGCCGAGGTCGAGCAGTCTCGTAAGCGAAGACGCCGTATCGTTCGTATGCAGTGTGGAGAGAACGAGGTGGCCGGTTAGCGCGGCCTTTACGGCGATCTCCGCCGTTTCGGTATCGCGGATTTCGCCTATCATTATTATGTCGGGGTCCTGCCTTAATATGGCGCGCAGGGCTACCGCGAAGGTCATCTCTATGGCGTTTTGCACACCGACCTGATTGAATTCCGGTACGACCATTTCTATCGGGTCTTCCACCGTTACGAGGTTTTTGTCCGGCGAGTTGAGATACTTCATGGATGAATAAAGGGTTGTTGTTTTGCCGGAACCGGTGGGGCCGGTTACCAGCGCCATGCCGTGGGGTCTGCCTAGAAAATTTTTATAGAGATCGAGCTCCTCCTTGAAGAAGCCGAGCTCGTCAAGGTCATTGAAAGCCGTTTCATTATCGAAGATTCTGATGACGACTTTTTCGCCGAACGCCACCGGCATAACCGAAACCCGCATTTCCGTTTCTTTGTCGTCCTGCTGAACTTTTATTCTGCCGTCCTGCGGGCGCCGTTTTTCCGAAATATTCATGCGCGCCAGAAGTTTTATTCTGGAGGTGATGGCGCTGTGCACCACTTTAGGGAATTTATGCGTTTGCGCCAGAACGCCGTCGATTCGGTTCCGCACCACGGTTTCGTCTCTTTTCGGCTCTATATGGATATCGCTCGACCGCAGGGTCATGGCGTCGCGGAGAAGCGTATCAACGGCGTTTTGTATGTTCCTGTCGGTGGAAGAGATATCGGCTTCGGATTTGATGTGCGCCAGCTGTTCCAGATTGCCCAGGTCCATGCCGGTTCCGGTTACGTTCTCTTCCGCCTGCCGTATCGCCCTGCTGAACGAGAAGAAGCTGTTTATGGTGGTTTCTACATCCTCTTTGGTGGCGATAATCATTTCCACCTCGCTGTTGGATACCATCCGTATCTGTTCGATGGCTTCTTTTCGTTCCGGGTCCGTTACGGCCACGACAAGTTTGTCGTCCTGCTTGAAAAGCGGCACCATCATGTTCTTGAGGGCGAAAGGTTTCGGTATCGTGCCGGTTACTACTTTGGCGTCCATTTCCAGCGGGTCGAGTTTCTTGAATTCGAGGTTGTAATGTTTGGCCACCGCGCGCATGACTGTTTCGGGGCTGAGTTTTCCGTTCCGGTCGCCGGTTGCGGAAAGGCTCTGTATCAGGTGATAGGCGGGCACCGCCTCCCTGTTTTTAAGTTTGCCCCCTCTTTTCCATGTTTTTAAAACGGTCTGTTCCAGCCTGTGGAGCTGTTCGGACTCGATTACCGTCTGTTTTACCAGTATGTCTCCAAGTCTTTTAAGATCGTTTATAAGGAGCATTTTCATTCCTTTGTAAATTGGTAAACTTTATACTTAATTTAGAGAATAACATGTTTAAAAGGTTGCCGATTGGCAGGGGATTAAAGAAAATCACCGCGCGGAGGGGGGAATGGTTAAGCGTTTTTTCCGGTTGAGCGAGAGGGGCGCCACGGTTTCCACCGAGGCCATAGGCGGCCTCACTACGTTCATAACGATGTCCTATGTGATATTCGTTCAGCCTGCCGTGCTGGCCGGGACGGGGATGGATTTCGGGTCGGTTATGACTGCAACGTGCATCGCTTCCGCAGTCGGCTGTATTCTTATGGGACTGCTGGCGAATCTCCCGATAGCCCAGGCGCCCGCGATGGGGCACAACTTCTTTTTTACTTTTACGGTTTGCGGGGCCGTTTCCGCCGGCGGATACGGTTTTACCTGGCAGGCGGGACTGGGAGCGGTTTTCCTTGCGGGAGCTTTAATGATGCTTCTCGCCATGCGCGGCATGAGGGACTCCATTGTTCAGATGATGCCGGAATCCCTGAAATACGCCATTCCGGCCGGTATCGGGCTTTTCATTACACTCATCGGTATGCAGTGGGGCGGGGTGGTTGTGCATAGCCCCGGCACGCTGTTGGCGATGGGCTCTTTAACCGAGGGGCCTGCGGGCATGGTGATGATAACCGTACTGGTTATCGCTCTTTTGATGATGCTGAAAAT
Organism: Nitrospirota bacterium; assembly: GCA_024275775.1. GTDB lineage: Bacteria > Nitrospinota_A > UBA7883 > JACRGQ01 > JACRGQ01 > JAJRYM01. The sequence goes on along the minus strand of JAJRYM010000057.1, from coordinate 779 downwards.
ACGCGGGGCCATTATTATCGGAACGGCTTTCGCCACCGTTTGGGGGCTTATGGCCGGCTATGCCGAGTGGCACGGGTTTCTTGGGCTTCCAGCATCCATTGAGCCTACGCTGTTTTCTCTGGACATAGCCGGCGCGCTTCGAACGCCGCAGGCGCTTACCGTCGTATTTATTTTTTTCATACTCGATCTTTTCGATACCATAGGCACGCTTACGGCCGTATGTTCGAGCGCCGGCCTTATAAAGAACGGCAGAATTCCCAACGCGAGGGAAGCGCTGATATCGGACGGAGGCGCCACGGTGGTCGGTTCGCTCCTTGGCACGACAACAATCACCAGTTATATAGAAAGCGCCGCCGGCGTGGCGGAAGGAAGCAGAACCGGGTTGAGTTCGGTGGTTACCGGCGGCATTTTTCTTTTGGCGCTTTTTCTGTATCCGCTGGCGCAGATGATAGGGGGAGGGTATGAAATACGGGAAGGAGTTTTTCTTTATCCGGTGATAGCGCCGGCTCTTATCACCGTGGGCTCTTTCATGCTTCCTATGGCCGCGCGGGTAAAATGGGATTCGCCGGCCGAATCGGTTCCAGCGTTTTTAACGATTGTGGCCATGCCTTTCACCTTCTCCGTAACGGAAGGAATATCGCTTGGAATTATCTCCTATAGCGTTCTCCACAGCGGAATAATGGGACAGCCGAAAGCGAGCCCCATTATTCACTTTCTTTCCCTCTGCTTCATAATCCGATATCTCCTGCTTTCCTAATCTTGCAATTCATTTAACTTAT
>JAJRYM010000056.1 GCA_024275775.1 Nitrospirota bacterium | reverse complement strand
GGGAACGCTGGCTCTTCAGGGATGCGGAGGCGGAGGGTCGGGAACAACGGCCGAAAGCGATGCGGAAAGTGACAGCAGTACCGATTCGGATAACGACGGCCTGACTGGCAATGCCGACCTGTTTCCCTTCGACCCGACCAATACCGATACGGACAGCGACGGAATAAGCAATAATCTGGACTCCGCTCCCAACGATTCCACAAAAACGGCAACCGATACCGACGGCGACGGCATCCCCGACACTTTGGATACGACTCCTAACGACCCGAACCTCCCCGCTAGCGGAGGGACGATATCGGGCGGCGGATGCTCAATCACCGTCGATAAAACATCACCCACAACTCCCATTTACACATGGTCGATAGGAAACATCTTCAGCCTGAGCGTTGTGAAGGTATCCGCGCCGACTACGCCTGTATGGTCAGTTTCAACTACTACCAACAGCATAGCCTCGCCGGTTACCCACGGAACGGTTCCTGCCGGCGGCGCCCGGCAAACGGCTTCCACGGAGACGATTCTTACGGCGGGCACCGCGTACAAGGTTTTCATAGCGCAAATAAGCCCGGCGGCCACCTGTTTTCAGATTTTCACTCCATAAGAGATAATCGCCGAGAGCCGTCTCCTTAACGGGATACGGCTCTCGCAACTTTTTCGATTCCATACTCTTCCGTGGCATTTTTATTCGCTTGAAGCTTTTTTCTAAAATACGGTTCTATAAATTACGACAGAAAAGTTATAATACGCTTAAGGGAAAATTTTAACTTCGCGAGAAGGAGATTTATATGTCCGTTCTCCTGCCTCTTTTTCTTATCGGTGCCTTAATTCTGCTTTTTTATTTTGGAACTGGGCTTTACGCATCGACAGCCGTCATCTTTACCGTTCTTGCCGGCTGGACGTACTTCGGGCTTTCGGGCTGGTTCGGGATTTCCTTCTGGTGGGTTGTCGCGCTGGCGATAGCCGTGCCGTTAAACATTCCCGCGCTTCGCAGAAAACTTGTGAGCAACCGCGTTCTCACCCTTTTCAAAAAATTGATGCCTCCCCTCTCCCGCACGGAAAGAGAAGCTCTCGAAGCCGGAACGGTCTGGTGGGAGGGCGATATTTTCGGCGGCAGGCCGGACTGGAAAAAACTTCACGCCATAAAAGAGCCGGAACTCTCGGAAGAAGAAAAAGCCTTCCTTAACGGGGCGGTTGAAGAGCTCTGCGCGAAAATCGACAACTGGAAGGTGACCTCGGAACTGTACGACCTTCCCGCGGAAGTCTGGGATTTTTTAAAGAAAAACCGCTTCTTCGGAATGATAATTCCAAAGGAGTATGGCGGGCTCGGTTTTTCCGCTTACGGCCATTCCGAAGTGATAGCCAAAATCGCCTCCCGGTCGACAACCGCCGCGGTTACGGTGATGGTTCCCAATTCGCTAGGCCCCGCCGAACTGCTGATGGCCTACGGCACCGGCGAACAGAAAGATCATTATCTGCCTCGGCTTGCCGACGGCACCGAAATACCGTGTTTCGCGCTCACCGCGCCGTCTGCCGGAAGCGATGCCTCCTCTATACCGGATACCGGTTACGTTATGAAAGGCTCCTTCAACGGCAGGGAAGTAACCGGCATAAGATTGACCTTCGACAAGCGGTACATAACGCTGGCCCCCGTAGCGACCGTGATGGGGCTGGCGTTCCGGCTGTTCGACCCCGCACACCTTCTGGGAGAGAAGGAAGACCTCGGAATAACAGTGGCTCTGGTGCCGACGGATCTGCCGGGAGTGGCCGTCGGCCCGCGCCACGACCCCACCGGCACGCCGTTCCTGAACGGAACCGCCCGCGGGGAAAACGTATTTATTCCGGTTGAATACATCGTAGGCGGCGCCGAACAGGTCGGCAACGGCTGGCGGATGCTTATGGAGCGGCTGGCCATCGGCAGGTCGATATCCCTGCCCGCTTTGAGCGTAGCCGCCGCGAAACTCTCGGCGAGAGGGGTGGGAGGCTACGCGCGCATAAGAAAACAGTTCAATCTCCCGATAGGAAAATTCGAAGGGGTCGAAGAACGGCTCGCCCGCATAGCCGGCTACACCTACATGATGGACGCGGGGCGTAAAATGACGCTCGCCGGCGTGGATTCCGGCGAACGGCCGGCCCTTCTCTCCGCAATATCGAAATACAACCTCACCGAAATGATGCGGATAGTGGTAAACGACGCTGTGGACGTTCAAGGCGGGGCGGCCATAGTGATGGGGCCGCGCAATTTCCTCGGTTCGGTGTATCAGGGAATCCCGGTAAGCATAACAGTAGAGGGAGCCAACATTCTCACCCGCACGCTGATTGTGTTCGGGCAGGGGGTTATAAGAGCCCATCCATGGATTCTGCGGGAGATGGAAGCCGCAGGAGATCAGGATGCCGAAAAATCGGCAAGCGAGTTCGACAAAGCATTGTTCGGGCATATCGGTTTTACGACGAGCAATAAAGTGAGAGCTTCCATTTCAGCGATAACATTCGGCAGGCTTCTGCCGGCGCCGCCGGGAAATCCGCTGGCGGAATATTACAGGCGGTTACAATGGATGAGCTCGGCGTTCGCTTTTCTGGCCGATGCCTCCCTGCTCATTCTTGGCGGCGGGCTGAAACGGAAGGAAAAAATTTCCGGCCGGTTCGCCGATGTATTGAGCCGTCTTTATTTTGTAAGCGCCGTTCTCAAAAGATTCGAGGACGACGGCAGACCGTCTGCGGATATACCTCTGGCGAAATGGGCATGCGAAGAATCGTTTTATGAAATACAGAAGGCGCTGGACGGCATACTGAACAACCTGCCGGTTCCCGTTCTGCCGACAGCCTTACGATTGGTTATATTTCCGTTCGGCAAGCCTTTCAAACCGCCGTCCGACAGGCTGGGGCACGAAGCCGCTGACCTTCTGCTGGAACCTTCCGAAGCAAGAGACAGGCTTACGGAAGGGATATACATCGGCGAAAAAAGCGACCCGCTGGGCAGAATAGACGATGCGCTTTTAAAGGTCATCGCCGCTGAACCGCTTGAAAAGAAAATCCATAACGCGGTAAGAAATGGCGAGATACATTCGTTCCGCTATGAAGACCGGATTGAGGAAGCGCTGGAAAAAGGCGTGCTCACAGAAAGTGAGAAAATAATCGTCCAGAAAGCATCGACGGCGAGAACGGACGTGATAACTGTTGACGAATTCCCGAAAGATTATTGGGAGCGGCGAATTGCGGAAGAACCTTCAGCCCCGTCTCAGGAAGAAGATAAAAATGCCTGACGAGCATACCCTCCGTACGGTATTCGTAGTTGACGGAAGCAGAACCCCTTTTCTCAAGGCGAAAGGCAAACGCGGCCCTTTCACGGCGTCCGACCTTGCGGTGGCCGCCGGGAGGGCGCTTCTTCTGCGCCAGCCGTTTTCGCCGGAAGAGTTCGACGAGGTAATAATAGGCAACATTATTCCGGGCGTGGATGAAACCAATATAGCGAGAATAATTTCTCTGCGTCTGGGATGCGGCAAGAAAGTTCCGGCCTGGACGGTTCACAGAAACTGCGCTTCCGGCATGCAGGCGCTCGATTCGGCTTTCAAGGATATCGTGCTCGGAAAGGCCGACCTCGTGCTGGCGGGCGGTACGGAAGCTATGAGCTACGCGCCGCTTCATTTCGACGGCAAAATGCAGGACTGGCTGTTTGACTGGGGAAATCGCAAAACCGGGATTGCAGGCAAACTGAAAGCCATTCGGAAATTCCGGCCGAACTTTTTCAAACCTGTCGTAGGGCTTCTGCACGGCCTTACCGATCCGACCGTAGGCCTTTCGATGGGGCAGACGGCGGAACAGCTTGCTTTCAGGTTCGGCATTACAAGAAAGGAAGCCGACGCCTTTTCAGAACGAAGCCACAGGCTTCTAGCCGACGCGATAGACAACGGCAGGTTTAACAATGAAATTACCGCGATATACGACAACAAGGGAAACGCTTACGAAGAGGACAGCGGATTAAGGCGCGGTACGGACACGAAAAAACTGGCGAAGCTGAAACCGGCGTTCGACAGGAAGGTCGGAAGCGTCACAGCCGGAAACAGCGGACAGATAACCGACGGCGCGGCCCTGCTAATTCTCGCAAGCGAAGAGGCCGTAAAAAAACATAACCTGACGGTTCTTGGAAGAATCGTCGGTACAAAATGGGCGGGCCTGGACCCCTCGGAAATGGGGCTGGGGCCGGTTCATTCGATGGGACCTCTGCTGGCGGAAAACGGACTGAAAACTGCGGATGTGGATTTTTGGGAAATAAACGAAGCGTTCGCCGCGCAGGTGCTCTCCTGCATGAAAGCGTGGAACGCAGATTACTTCCGCGAGGAGCTGGGCATAGACAACTTCCCCGGCGAGTTCGATATGGAAAAACTTAATGTGGACGGAGGAGCCATCAGCCTGGGGCATCCTGTAGGGGCGACCGGCGCGAGGCTTGTTCTGCATCTTCTGAAAGTGCTGGAGCGCACCGGTACGCATCGGGCGGTGGCGTCGCTCTGCATAGGCGGCGGCCAGGGCGGCGCGATGCTTGTGGAAAGGGATTCGTAATGGTGTTGGGAAAGTACAAAAACTGGCGCGGCGAGCAAGACGCGGAAAACATCTTCTGGCTTTATATCGACAAGGCCGAAGCCAACGCCAATGTGCTATCGAAAGAGGCGCTTACGGAGCTTGAATCGGCGCTCAACGATATTGCCCAAATAAAGCCGAAAGGGCTGGTTTTCATCTCCGCCAAAAAAAGCGGCTTTATCGCGGGCGCCGACGTAAAGGAGTTCGTCTCCCTGAAAGACGGCAAAGAGGCGTTCGAGCTTATAAAGCGCGGGCAGAAGATAATGGATAAAATCGAAAACCTCCCGTTCCCGACAGTAGCGGCCATAAACGGTTTCTGCCTCGGCGGAGGGCTGGAGCTGGCGCTTGCGTGCAGATACCGCGCGGCAGACAACGCGCCCGGCACGAAACTCGGTTTCCCGGAAGTTAAGCTCGGTATCCATCCCGGCTTCGGCGGCACGGTGAGATCCACCCTGCTTATCGGCGGGCCGGCCGCGCTCGACATGATGCTTACCGGCCGGATGATATCGGCGAAGGCGGCTCTCAAAACCGGCCTGATAGATATGGCCGTGCCGTACCGGCAGTTGAAAAACGCGGCGCGGCATTTAATCGTAAATCCTCCGCGCAATAAACTGATTCCCGGTTTCGGGAAGCTGGCCAACCTGAAACCTGCCCGCCATTTCATAGCCAAAACGGTGCGCAAAAAACTGGCCGGCAAGGCGCTCAAATCGCACTATCCCGCGCCTTACGCCATCGTCGATTTATGGGAAAAATATGCTGGCGACCCGCGCGCGATGTACGAAAAAGAGGCCGAATCTGTATCCGAACTGATAACGATGGATACCGCTCAGAATCTTGTGGGGGTATTCTTTCTTCAGGAGCGGCTCAAATCTATCGGCGGAAAAGAATCTTTCCGGCCAACCCGCCTCCACGTTATCGGAGCGGGCGTGATGGGCGGCGATATCGCGGCGTGGGCGGCCATTCGCGGCATGCGGGTTACCCTGCAGGACAGGGAGCCGAAGTTCATCGCACCCGCCGTTAAAAGAGCCGCAGACCTGTTCCGCAGAAAGCTGAAGGATAAAAGGCTGGCGCAAGCCGCTATGGACAGGCTGATACCGGATGTCGAGGGAAAAGGCGTAGCGCAGGCCGACGTAATAATCGAAGCGGTTTTCGAAGACCTGAACGTCAAGCGCGAACTTTTCGCCGAGGTCGAAAGAAAAGCGCGCCCCGATGCGGTGCTGGCCACGAACACCTCCAGCATTCCGCTTGAGGAGATAGCCGCAACGCTTAAAAACCCGGAAAGGCTTACAGGCATTCACTTCTTCAATCCGGTGGCGCAAATGATGCTTGTCGAGGTCGTAAAATCGGCAGAGACCTCGGAAGAGGTTTTTGCCAACGCGGTCTCCTTCGTTCAGGCAATCGGCAAACTGCCGCTTCCTGTGAAAAGCGCGCCGGGCTTCCTCGTCAACCGCATTCTCGTTCCGTACCTCATGGAAGGGGTGAAAATGATGGAAGAAGGAATCCCGCCGGAGCGGATAGATACGGCGGCGGTGCGGTTCGGGATGCCTGTGGGGCCGGTACTGCTGGCCGATACGGTAGGCCTCGATATATGCCTGCACGTTGCGGAAATATTCGCCAAGCACATGCAGATGGAGATTCCTGAAAAATTAAGAAAACTTGTCGAAGCAGGCAGGCTCGGCAAAAAGAGCGGACACGGTTTTTACAAGTACGAAAATGAAAAGCCCGCAAAAACTGCCGAAACGGGCGGGGCCGATTTAACGGAAATCGAGGACAGGCTTGTTTTCCGATACCTCAACGAAGCGGCCGCCTGCCTGAGAGAAGGTATCGTGGAAGATGGAGACCTGCTGGACGCCGGGATGATTTTCGGCACCGGGTTCGCGCCGTTCCGAGGCGGGCCGATGAAACATATCGCCACGCTCGGCACGGACTATTTCCTCAAGCGGTTTCAGGAACTTGAAGAAAAATACGGGACGCGCTTCCACCCCGACGAAGGGTGGCAATCGTTAAAACAGAATCCTTAACGACAACCTGCCGTTTTCGCAAATAAATCCCGTTTTCTCCTGCGATTTAACCGATAAGATTATTTAAGGCTGAGGGCTCAGGTAGATACCTTCGAACATACCCAAGTAACGCCTAGTGTGGAATTTACTATCGTAAGTGTAGTTCCAGAAACTGAAAAAGTACCCGTCTCGACATCTCCCACGGCTGTACCTGAACAATCGGTAGACGAAATAACTATACTCCAGTTATTTCCAGAAGAATCCAAAGCGGCTGTCAACGCGCAGACATTTGGAACCACTTGAGCAAGAGAAGATTGAGTTATTGTGAATGTCGCGCCCAGTCTTGATACGTTTGTTCTATTTTCCGTTTGTATTAACCAGGTTCCCACCCATTCCGGTGTGCTGGCTGCGCTACCGCCACCACCCGAACTTCCGCATGCGGTAAAAACGGTTGCTGATAGAAAAACCGCCAAGATTAGATATTTCAATTTATTAACACTCATGACCTGCCCCCCCGTTTCATCACCATAAAACTCTAAAATACAAATAAATATTACCCCCCCTCAATAATATTTCAACCAATTTAAAAAAGATGCCGGAGATCAGTTAAACTTTTTTTAGGGAGGCCATGAAATTTTTAGGCAGGAATTTATTCGTTACGGAAGCTGGGGTTTTGCGAATTACGGTTTTCTTCTGAGGCTTTTCTCGTAAACATTTTTTCGGTGGATGACGGCAAGTATCAGGACTTCATTCTTTTTAATTTTGTAAACAATACGGTAATCGCCGACCCTGACTTTCCAGTAACCTTTCAGGGTTTTCCTCAAAGGCGAGCCGAATTGCTCCGGAGAGACGGCAATGCGGGTTTCGACAGCTGTTTTTATCCGCTTTTTCAGCTTTTCATTTATGCGTGAGAGGTCGTCCCTGACATCGGGGTGGTAAAGGATACTGAAAACCACATTAAAAAACCTGATCGTGATTTAATGCGTCTTTTCTCCTGAAACTCTTTTCGCGGGCTTCGGCTATCCCTGCAAGAGCCGCATCCTCTCTTATTTCCAAGGCCTCTTTGACAAGGTCGCGTACCGCCATTGAAAGCGAAACGCCTTCCCTTTTCGCAAGATTACCGATCCTTTTGTAGAGCGGCTTTTCCAGCACCACGTTGACTCTTGGGTTCTTTGTCGGCATTATTCTACTCCTTTTTTTGAAGTGTAGCACTTATGACACGTTCTTACAACGTACCGGGTCGTGGATAGCACTATTTCGGCGATTAGCATATTACCCGGCCGCTTGTTTATTCGCAGAGGGAAGCGGCGTAGAGATCGCTACCGTATTGAAGCTCGGTGATTTGCCCGTTGTTCTGGCGCATATTAATAGTGGCAAAATCCGAACCGCCTTCATCGTAGGAAAACTTAACCCTGTTTCCCATCACCTTATACCGTCCGCCCTGCGACCCGCCGGGATTCGAATACATGCCGGCAGACGACTGGAAACTTGACGACGAGCCGTATGTGAACCGTCCCTGCCCGTCGAATTTCGCCCATTTCGTCGTGCTGGACGAGCTGTAGGAGCCGTAGGAACTGCTTGAACCGGAGTAACTGCAAAGCGTTCCCTGAAGTTGCCACTCCTGCCCGGAACTCTGAGCCCGGCCTGCCCCGCCGCCGCTCATCCCCGGTTGACCGCCTCCGGAACCCGGCCTGCCGGAAGCTACGCCGCCTGCCGATTTTCGGCACTGGAGTTTGAACCCGGTCGGATAGACAATTTGAAGATTGCCGCCGCTCAGACTATACCGGTAATCGGTAACGCCGTAAGCTTCGTGTATCTGGAGCACATCCGGGCCGAGCGTGTAGTTATACGACTGGCCATCGATTACAAGCTGGCTGTTCGGAGTAAACGCAAGCGCCGACACGCCGAAAATACTCAGGCATTGCCAGTCTCCCATAAGAGCTGTTGAAGCCGTTTCGGCCGGTTTCGGTTTTTGTTTCTGCAACGCACCAAGGCCGCCCGGCGCAGGCTTGGCCGGAGGCGCGCCCCACCCTCCCTGAGCCTGATTCTGCGTAGCGGGACCGGCTGTTATCGTATATGGAACCGAAGCGACCAGTTTTTTACCCTCGTAAACTTCTATCTTATATTTTCCCGCAGGCCAGTCTTGACCTTCCGGTTTCGTAAGGGAAAAATGCGCCTTTTTATACGAAGATTTAAGCGTAAGTTTGGAAGAAGTCATCTCGACGTTCGGACTGTCGGCGGCATCCACGGCTATCCACTTGGACACCATTACATCGCCGTCTTTAACGCTCCTGATTTCCAGCACAAGATGGATTTCCGGCGTTTCCGGCCCGAATTTATCAGTTGCGTTAATAGGAATAACGGCCGGTTCGGCCACTTTCGAAGAGGTTGCTATGGAGACTACCTCCACTGCGGACGCGACGAATGGGAAAAAAGACAAAGCGGCAATAAGAATAAGAAACGCCTTCCCCTGAATTTTTGTCATCACCCGCCTCCCAGAACCGTGTTGAACAAACCAGCTTTCGAGAGTTTTATATCATCCCTTGCGTTCTGATTTTACCAAAATTTATTTTCGGCATCAAACATGGGCTGAAATATTCATACCGGATTCGGGCGCCTATTCGCCGGGCATATACTGGTAAAAGTTCAGGCCGCGAAGGTGGAAGCCGTCAGGAAGACCAGCGAAGCACGGATGCCGCAATCAGCGCTATCACCGGCAGGGTTATATACATCAGCCTGATTTTCATGCCCACATTTTCAGCTTTTTTATACAAAAGCCACGCGGAGACAAAAAACGCCAGCGCAACAGACGCTACCTTGATGCCCATGGACGCCTGAGCGATAAGCGGTATCTGCGGAAAAGCGCCGTGAAAATAAAGGCTGGTCAGCCCGAACAAAATCCCCGTGGCGCCCTGCAGACCCCATACAATTAAAAGAAACCAGAGTATGGATTTTACGTTTTCGCCTCTTGCACTTTTAAGAAAAAGAAGCATGGCCAGCCCGAAAGCCAGCCCCGCCCCTACATTATGAATCGCCTGAATTACGGCGTATGCGATGGCGGTAGGCTGCATTCTATTTGACCGTAAACGTGACGGATTTTTCCACGCCGATTAACGAATGCGCCATAGTTGCGATTTTAAAGGTTATCGTATGTTTTCCGGGCGGTAGAACGCCGTAATCCAGCGTTCCCGAACGCCCTCGCCACGATGCGATCTGTGTGCCGTCGAGAAAATAATGAAAGTGGTCTCCTTTCGAGCCCGGATTCACATCGTATTTGACTAAAACTTTTTTGCCCGCCGGAAGAACATCGCCCTCTTTCGGAAAAGTTATATTGATAGACGCTCCCTCCCCGCTGTCGGACGATTTTTTGGGCGTAAACCAGTTAGCCGCCGTAACATAGCCGTTATCTCCGAACTCTCGCGAGGAAGCCGATGAAGATACCGGAAACACGAACTGGGCGACGAAAACAAAAGCGAAGAGCAGGAAGGTTTTTTCTGAAATTCTTTTCAACATGACGCATCTCCTGGCAAAGCGGTTGTTCAAACAGTTCTCACCTTACCCCCGTGTGGCGCGGTGGAAAATCATGCGTGCGAAAAAACCGGGGGTGTTATT
>JAJRYM010000055.1 GCA_024275775.1 Nitrospirota bacterium | reverse complement strand
TTTCCGCCGACGATTTTCTGTACGGTTCTGAAGTTATCGCGGAAAGCTTTAAGGTCTATCTGCGCCTTTAAAACAGCCACCCACAGCCCTCCACGGCCTACCCCTCGGTATCGGCGTCGAATCCCGGCGTGTCGTACGAGATATTTTCAAACCGCGTGCATTCGTTAAGGAAAGTCATTTTTACCGGACCTGTCGGGCCGTTGCGCTGTTTTTCGATGATGAATTCCGCCCTGCCCTGCGCTTCCGGTTTGTCCCTTTTGTAAACCTCCTCGCGGTAAACGAAACCTACCAAATCGGCGTCCTGCTCTATGGAGCCGGAGTCGCGCAGATCGGAAAGCTGGGGTCTCTTGTCTGTGCGCTCTTCCACCTTTCGGGAAAGCTGGGAAAGCAGAATAATCGGCACGTCCAGCTCTCGTGCGACACCTTTAAGCGAGCGGGTCATTTCGCCAACTTCCAGCACGCGGTTTTCCACTTTTCCGCGCGAATGAAGAAGCTGAAGGTAATCGATAATAATCAGGTCTAGCCCCGTTTCCGCTTTCTGCCGCCTGGCTTTTGCGCGGATGTCTAGAACGGTCTGTGCCGGAGTGTCGTCTATGAAGATTTTCGCTTCGTAGAGCTGTTCGGAAGCGCGATGAATGCGCGACCAGTTGTCGTGCCCCACGAACCCGGTGCGGATTTTCTGAAGTGAAATCCTGCTGAGCGACGCTATGAGCCTCAGGACGAGTTGCATGGCGGACATCTCCAGCGAGAAGAAAGCTACGGACTTTTCGGATTCGATAGCCACGTGCTCGGCTATGTTCAGGGCGAGCGACGTTTTACCCATGGACGGCCGGCCGGCGATTACGATGAGGTCTCCGTTCTGGAAGCCGGCGGTAAGCGCGTCCAAATCCTTGAAGCCGGAAGGGATGCCGGTAATAAGCTCCTTCCTCTCTTCGAGCATCTCAAGATGCGCGCTGGTTTCGTGAATCAGATCCTTGAGATTCTCGAAACCTTTCTGAATTCTGTCTTCCGCGAGGGCGAAGATAAGCCGTTCGGCGCGGTCTATAATCTCGTCCACATCTTCGGAATCCTCGTAACCGAGGTTTATAAGCTCCCCGGATGTTGTAATGAGCCTGCGGAGAATGGACTTTTCCTTGACGATTTTGGCGTGGACGCCTACGTTAGCGGCGGTAGGAGAAAGCTCCATAATGCGGGCCATGTACTCAAGCCCGCCGGCTTCGTCTATCTGTTTCTTTTTGCGGAGAGCATCCGAGACGGTCATCATATCAATCGGGCTGTTCTTGGAGAAAAGCTCCAGAAAAGTCGTATAAAGTATCCTGTGCCCCGGATGATAGAACTCCTCGCCCGTTTTCAGATGCTCGATGGCGCGTGGAAGCGCCGAGTTGTCGAAAAGTATGCCGGCAAGCACTGACTGTTCAGTCTCGATATTGTGCGGAGGGATTCTTCCCTGCACCGCCGGCCTGCGTGGCTGAAGTTCCGTTACCATTCTATTCTTCTTCGGACTCTCCGTCGGTTTCGGAAGCTGTGGTTTCCTCCACCGTTTCCTCCACCGTTTCCTCCGGCGTTTCCTCCGGCGTTTCGGCCGGTTCGGAAGAAGCCTCTTCCGCAGGCTTTTCGGCCAGAGCGGCGATGGTGTCCCCTTCTTCCGAAACGATTTCAACCGTTATCTCGGCAGTCACTTCGGGATGAAGCTTTATAGGCACCTTGTGCTCGCCGAGCTGTTTAAGCGGAACGTCAAGGAGAACCTTGCGCTTGTCGATATTGAAACCTTGAGCGACGACTTCCTTGCCGATTTCGGACGCCGTTACCGAGCCGAACAGCTTCCCTTCTTCGCCCGATTTTCTGGTAAATTCCAGTTTAAGCTGTCCGAGAGCTTCGGCCATTTTTTCCGCGTCAACCTTTTCCTCGGCGAGCCTTTTGGCTCTGCGCTTCATGTGCTCTTCGATTTCTTTAAGCGCCTGCTCTGTCGCCTTTATGGCAAACCCCTGCGGTATCAGGTAGTTGCGCGCATACCCGGAGGCAACGCGCGCTTTTTCGCCGGCTTTGCCGACCTTTTCAACGTCTTCTTTAAGAATTATTTCCATTACTCCTCCATACTGTTTTCACTGTTGCCGTCTCCCCCTTTTTTCGCGGGGCGGATTTTTCTGAAATCGAACCAGAGGTCGAAAAGCCCGAAACCTGCCACCATCGAAAGAAAGAAAGGCTGTATTATAACCAACATATAAATCACAAGTCTCAAAAATAACGGTACGCGGAATTTTTCCAGAAAAAATTCCGTTATGGACGCTCCGCCCGCCACGTAAATCGCCACCGTTACGATAAGAAGATTGGCCCCGATGATATTCCACGGCTCCCCGCCGATCAATACCGCGGCCATGGCTATTATCAGAACGAACACCAGTTTTTCCGGCGGCGACCAGAGCTTTACGGGCAACGGGTCCGGCTTGGGAAGAGCAAGCAGTCTGCTATGCAACCGCCTGTAGCCGAGGAAATTGCCGTATGCCAGCAGAAAATAGCCGATGGCTACGGTGGCAGGCATAAGGCGAACTATCCAGCTCGCTATTACATTCATGTTCTGTAAAAGTATCTGAACCTGATCTTCCGCCAGCCCCGAGTTTTTATAGGCGGTGGCCGTCTGGCTAAGAAAATTCTGCGCTACGGCTATAAGCTGTATGTAAAGCTCGGCGAGCGGCAGAGGCGAGGAAACAAGAAAGAAAAACGCCGTCGCCAGCAAGGGCAGTACCGCCGCGAGCGATATAACCTTTTGCGCTGTCTCTTTCCGCAAAATTAGTTCGGCTGTCAGCAGAGCCATGAAGCAGTAGCTGAGAAGATAGAACATCCCCATCCTGAAACCGAGAAACAGAACTATAAACGCCGCCGAGGTGAGAGTGGCGATATGCCACTGTTTTCG
>JAJRYM010000054.1 GCA_024275775.1 Nitrospirota bacterium | reverse complement strand
CTTTTATATTAGTCGAAAACAGAACGCCTACGCCGACGGAAGTCGCGCCTCCTGCTTTTGGGACTGCTTTTTTGGCCGCCTGCTTCGGTTTCGCTTCGGCGGGAGCCGCTTCGGCGGGAGCCGCTTCGGCGGGAGCCGCTTCGGCGGCGGGCGCGACAACAGGCACTTCCAAAGTTATATTGGAAAGAATGTCCGAAACGGTTTCATTAACCGTTTGGGTGGAGGTTTGCGTATCGATGGTCTGCACATCGGCGCCGCCGGATATCGACTGCACAGGCGCCGGCGCCGCCGTTGCTGGGAAAGAAAGGCCGACGTTTACCTGGCCGGCAAACGCATAAACCGGAATTAAAACGGAAATAAAAAGAAAAATCGAAAGCGGCTTGGTATTCCCCCTTCCAAATCTCATGCAAATCCCCTTATGAACTGCCACAATACAGTTAGGGAAAAGAACATCGCTACGCTTTTCCTACCCCTACTTTTTTACCTAAAAAATGATAAGCGATTTTTAGATAATAAGTCAAGATAACCAGAGCGTGGCTCTCAACCTGCGAGGAAACGGGAAATATCGTTGTAAAAAGCGAAAACCATCAGCAGTATCAGAAGAAACATCCCGACCTGTTGCGCTATTTCCCGCCCCTTGAGGCTTACCGGGCTTCCTTTCACCGCTTCGATAGCGAGAAAAAATATATGCCCCCCGTCCAGTATCGGAATAGGCAGAAAATTTAGAACGCCCAGATTAACGGAGAGAACCGCCATGAACATGATGAGAGGAATCAGGCCGGCCTGGGCCTGGTCGCCCGCTATTTTGAGAATCATAAGCGGCCCGCCGATGGTATTTGCCGGCACGACATTCTGGAAAATCTTCACTATAACCATGCCGGTGAGATAGATTATCTCGCCTGTTTTCATAAAGCCCATATACACGGCATGAAAAGGGTTGTAATGCCGTATGGACATTTCGGGACTAATCCCTATTCTTCCCGTCCTTATTTCTTCGCCGAATATCGTTTTGGCGCTTTTGCTGTCCGGCGTCACTTTGATGTGAGCCACGGCTCCTCCCGTACGCCTGACGGTCAAGCTGATTTCCTTGCCGGGCGACTTGCTGATAAGTTCCGCCAGCTGGTTCCAATCCGCGATTTCAACTCCGTCGATTTCTTCAATTATGTCGCCTGCAACAAGGCCGACCGAGGAAGCCGGAGAATCTTCCAGCACCTTATGGATTGCGGTGGTGGGCATCTGTACGCCCGCCATAAACACAACGGCGAATAAAAATGCGGCGAAAAGCAGATTGGACAGCGGGCCTGCCGCCACTATCAACAGCCGCCGCCATACCGGCTTATGGTTATAGGCCAGATGCTTCCTTTCCTGCGGAACCTCTTCGCCGTCCTCCTCATCGCCGACCATTTTTACGTACCCGCCGAGAGGGATCCACGAAACCATGTATTCGGTTTCCCCCGACGTTTTTTTGTATATCGGCTTGCCGAAACCTATCGAAAATTTCTCAACCCCCACGCCCATTTTTTTGGCCATGAGGAAATGGCCGGCTTCGTGAACCGTTATCAGAAGCCCGAGAACGAAGATTGAAGCTACTATGGTTAACATTTACTCGACTCCAAATACGGTTTTGGGGATTTCCACTTCTTCCGCGCCGGGCGGGGTTTTAAATTTGAATATCTGCTCGTCAATTTCATTGTTCACCTTCATACGCGAAAAAACTATTCTGGTTTTGTTGCCTGTCCAATCGTACACGGTAAAGGAACGGATTAATCGCACTTTTCTGTCCACCCGCAAAACGATGCGGGTAATATTAACCGTTTTCTGTTTCGGAACAAGATTCAAAACTGCAACATGATTCATTTTATCTTTATTTGTTTCCGGTTCCAACTCAATATGGAAAAGTTCCGACAGCCGTTTGCCGCCGGCCAGGAAAAGGGCCGGAGAGCGCGAGCCCAGAATATCGCCCAGAGCTTCCACCATAACCTGCCTTTCCTTCGGCACGTAAAGATAGAGCTTTCTTCCGTCCGATACGATAATCTGCTCTTCGGGGCCGGTGTAATGCCAGTGCATCAAAAGCGGTTTTTTTAAAACGACCGTTCCGTGCGACACTTCCGTATCGCCCATGGCGGCATTATAAAACTCCTGCCGGAAATCGGCGGAAAGCGTGTGCATTTCGGCCAATATTTTTTCAACGTCCTTTACGGTTTGTGACGCGCCGGAGCCGGAGTGTATGGAGACCGCCATAACGAAAGAGAGGAAAACTGCTTTCATACTTCCTTCCACCGGAGAAACCTGAAGGCCGGGTAAAGGGCTACGCCTGTTAGAAACCCGCCCACATGGGCTCCCCACGCCACCTGTCCGCCGGCTCCAATATTCAAAACCTGCATTAAAAACCAGAAGCCGATTACCAGCCATGCCGGAAGCGGAATAATCCTTATGAAAATCACGAACCAGAAAAATGTGTAAACCCGGGCGCGGGGAAAGGCCAGCAGATAAGCGCCCAGAAGCCCCGAAACAGCCCCGCTAGCGCCTATAAGAGGAACGGTGGACGGGCCGTACTGCAAAATATGAGCAATCAGCGCCCCTAACCCGCAAAGCAGATAAAAAATAACGAAACGGCCGTGGCCGAAAATATCCTCCACGTTGTTGCCGAATATCCAGAGAAAAAGCATGTTCCCGATCAAATGAAAAAGCCCGGCGTGCATGAACATGGACGTGAGCGCCGTAACATGAACCGGCACAGGAATAAACGGAAAGAGATCAACCGAATACACTAGCTCCGCCGGTATGGCGCCGTATTCGAACAGGGTTTTGTTGAAATCCGGCAAGGTCAACATAACCAAGAAAACGGCCGCGTTAAGAATAATAACCGCCACCGTAATCACCGACGGGTTCTTCGTGGGATTGGAATCGTAAAGGGGAATCATTTACCGGAAAAATTCATGTCAATCGACTTCCTCTACCGCAAATCCGTTTTGCATGAGAAGCGCGGCGGCTACTCCCGTTATACCCTCATTCGATACGCCGCACGATGGGCTTCCGGCCTTCAGGTATATGACGGAAGGCGCAACCTGCTTTGCCAGTGCAAGACTTTTCTCCGCCCCTTCCACCACCTTAGCGGTAACATTCTGCCCCGTTTCGCTTAAAACAGACCCGCGCCCTTCAAGCACGGCGCGGCCGTCACCGTTTTCAACCGCAAGCCGAGGCCTAGGGACGCCGAACCCCCCCAAAAGTTCCGGACAAAACGGCGTTATGAAACCGTTGCTGAATTTCTCAAACAGGTCGGGGTCCGTTCTGGTTCTTCCGTCCCACCTGCACCGGACTCCCACGAGGCAGGCCGAAGCCATATCGCTACCCTGTTTCGAACAGTCATTATTTTTCACCTCCTCGAACAGTACCCCGCCACCCTCAAACCTTACCCGGCCTTCGAGCAGTTCCGCTATTACGCGCGGGTACAGCTTGTGTTCCTGCTCCAGTATGCGGGCGGAAAGGGATTCGACAGTATCGTTCTTTTCAACCCGCACTCTACTCTGCCGGATAATCGGGCCGGTATCCATGCCGACGTCTACAAAATGCACAGTACAGCCGGATTCATCCACGCCGGCTTCCAGCGCCTGCTTCTGGGCGCCAAGCCCCCGAAAAGCCGG